>JAYSWX010000079.1:0-10408 GCA_043717855.1 Phyllobacterium sp. | reverse complement strand
CGAAGATTTGGCCAACAGAGCTGCGTGTCTCAAAAGACAAGCGGCAGTTCACTGTGACGTTTGAGGGTGGAGCGGTGCATACATTTAGTGCGGAATTTCTACGCGTAATGTCGCCATCGGCTGAAGTGCAAGGCCACTCGCCCGAACAGCGTGTCACTGTGCCCGGTAAAGCCAACGTGGCCATTGCGCAGCTATTGCCGGTGGGAAATTATGCGGTGCGCATCGTGTTTGATGACGGGCACGACAGCGGCCTGTTCACGTGGGTCTATTTGGCCGATCTTGGCCAAACACAAGAGGCGCGCTGGCAGGGTTATTTAGGTGAGCTGAAATCGCAGGGTATGACGCGCGGGAATATGCTGCATTAGTTTTTCCCGGCTTTGAGTATTTCTACGATTCTTGTCATGTGAAGTCCCACAGCATCGCACTCGTCCAGCGTTGCTGCACCCATCGCTCTGTCAATCAGCGCCGCATAAATAGACAGCGCTTGCATCAATAATTCAGTACCGGTTGTGGTCAGTGTGAGGCGTTGGACGCGCTTGTCCTTCTTGTCGCCTTCGCGGACCACCAACCCGCGCTTCACAAGTTCCGGCATCAGCATAGTGATATTCGAGCGGCCGACGATCAGTCGCTCCGCTAAATCCTGCTGGCTCTCGCCCGGATGGCGATGAATGTTCATCATGATGTCAAGCTGGCCAGCTTTCAGGTCAAGCGGTTTGAGTGCCTCGCCAATGGCGCGGCCTACTGCGTGCGCGGCTCTTCCCACGGCCACCCAATTGCGGAAGCGCGGATTGTCCCAAGGGGTAACAATAGCCGTGACATTTTGCTCTTGCTTTTTGTTCATGATTGAACAAACATGTTCATAGTTGAACCAATCTGGATTTTGAAAATGGTCGATGTGAAACAACAAGTCATACGGTTGCTGCTGGGTCAAGGCGGGCGGTTGCTTCCTGCGCTCGCGGGATGGGCGGCATTCGCATTATTTTGCCGCACTGAAAACCCTGCAAAGCCAAATACGCGAGAAAAGGCGGCAATTGACCGCGCTGCTCCTGCCATGATGGAAGCGCGTAAGCATCGACTGAAACTATCTTCCGGCTGCGTCACGGCACATCAATTCAGGACCAAAGGTGTGAGTAGGGGCAGGGTCTTGGTTATCCATGGCTGGCGCTCCCGTACTAATTTTATGGCATTAATGATTGCGGACCTCGTTGCAGATGGCTTTGATGTGGTGGGGTTGGATTTGCCCGGTCATGGACTTTCATTAGGCCGCCAACTGAATTTGAAACTGGGTGTGGAGGCGGTTACTCAGGTGTCGCAATGGCTGGGGCCGTTTGATCTGGTTGTCGGTCACTCCTTTGGCGGCGCTGTGGCGGTGAACGCTGCCGTTGGGGGTATTAAGGGATACGCGCCTGTGCCATTCGGGCGGATTGCGGTGATTGCGTCACCTAACTCTATGCCTGACTTGTTTACCGGTGTCGGGCGCTATTTTGGTCTGCGCCCTGCGGCGCAATTAGCCATGGAAAACCGTATTCAACATGTGGCGGGACACCCGTTGTCGTCATTTGTGCTGTCAGAGCAGATCAAGCGTTTCGATGGCGAGGTGCTGGTTTTGCACGCGCCTGATGATCGCGAAGTGCCTTATGGTGAAGCGCTGGCGATGGCAAAGGCGGGCAACCATGTCAACCATATTGCGTTTGACGGACTGGGCCACAGACGTATCATTACTGACGAAAAAGTGTTTGCTGCACTGCGGGAGTTTGCGGGGCAGCAGCGGGTTGCGAAGGTGGCGTGAGCTTACCGCCGCCGTGCCACATCCTCGGCCATGGAGCACATGATCTCAAACATCATCACTACGCCCGCATAGGCCGTCATGCCTGAGGGATCAAATGGCGGGGAGACTTCCACCACGTCCGCTCCAACAATATTCAGGCCGCGCAGTTCGCGCAGCATGGCTTGGGCTTGTATCGTGGTGAAGCCGCCGATTTCGGGCGTACCCGTGCCGGGGGCATAGACGGGGTCCAGCATGTCAATGTCGAAGCTGACATATGTTTCGGCATCGCCCACGATAGCGCGGGCCTCAGCCATTACGGCTTTTGGGCCCATCTCCATGGCTTCCTCGATGCGGATTTGGCGCACGCCCATTTTTGCGCCGTAGTCAAAATCATCGAGGTCATACATCGAGCCGCGCAGGCCAATTTGTACGGTGCGCTTGGGGTCCAGCACGCCTTCTTCTATGGCTCTGCGGAACGGTGTGCCATGGGTATATTTGAAGCCGCCGAAATAGCTGTCATAGAGGTCCGTGTGGGCGTCAAAATGTATCATCCCGACGGGTTTCTTTTCGCCAACGGCGCGCAGCGCGGGCAGCGAAGAGAGATGATCGCCGCCAGCTGATAGCGGGCGAATGCCTTTACCAACTACCTCTTTCAAGAATTTTCCAATGCGCTCCAGCGCATCGTTCACGTCTGCCGGATTGACGGGGCAATCCCCGAGGTCGGCGATGTTGGCGAGATCATAGGGCACGACATGCGAGGTCTGGTGCATACGGCGCACCATGGCCGACATATCGCGCATTTGGCGCGGGGCGTGGCGCGGGCCGGGGCGGTTGGTGGTGCCGCCATCCCACGGAATGCCGATGATGCCGATGTCCAGATTTTTGGCCTCATCCAGCGGCGTGTGCGGCAGGCGCATGAATGTGGCCAGGCCTCCAAAGCGCGGGGTTATGAGGCCGGATGTTGGCCGGTTAAAGACGTGGGTCATCATGGTCTCCGCTGGTTAACGGCGGACAATAACTTTCGTTCCGACGCTTGCCTGATTGTATAGATCAGTCACATCATCATTAGCCATACGAATACAGCCCGACGACATGGCCTGTCCAATAGTCCAAGGCTGATTGGTCCCATGAATGCGGAAAATACGCCCGCCGATATACATGGCCCGTGCGCCAAGAGGATTGTCCGGCCCACCGGGCTGATAGGCGGGAAGTATGCGTCCGGTTTCTGCCTTAACGCGCGCGCGCATTACGGCAGGCGGGGTCCAACCCGGCCATTCGGCCTTGCGGGAAATGCGGTCAGTGCCCGCCCATTCAAGGCCTTCGCGGCCAACGCCAACGGCATATTTGATCGCCTTGCCACCGCCCAGCGTATAATAAAGGCGGCGTTCCGAGGTTTCGATAATGATGGTTCCTGCTGGAACGGAGGCATCAAACGAAACAGTTTGCTTTGGGATAGGTGATTTGTCCGAACGGTAGTGCCCCTGCTGAACGCGTGGTTTTCCAGCGAGGAAAAACTTTTGCAGCGCAGTTTCAGCTTTTGCGGGCAGGACAGCGAGGAGTGCCAAAAGGGTTGCAACAATAGTCTTTTTCATGTGTTTTTTCTATATTAATTCAAATTGAGAGAACACCTGAGTCGCGATTAATGGTCAATAACATCGTAAACTATTCAGAGCTGTAAAACCCATGGAAACTTAGCAATCTGACTTAGGGATGTATTTTGCCACGAGCAATTGCATGCCTTCTTAATTCGAGAGATTTTATTTTTGTTTGTGAATTGGTTAGAGCATTGAAGTCGGCATGAGAGTGATTAGGATTGGTTGATATTGGACTTTCGTGACATTCTATTGGATGCGGAGTGCTCTCAAACTCTCCCACAGAAATGCCATAAACCCCAGATGATTTTAGATCGTTCGAGATGTATCTATCATAACTATCGCTCGCCGATGTTTTTGTTGACCTATCTAGCGAGAGCTTTCCATCATCCTTTGATGTGGGTATAAATGCAAGCCTGCTGGGTTCTTCGTCATGCATCCAAGTGGGATTGACTTGGCGAAATTGGAGTTCTTTTTTGTCGTTAATTTTTGTCATCTCTTGTTCTTCGCAATTATTTCGTCGAAGTTGGTGAAAAAGTCATCGGAGATATTTTCGAATATCATTGGTCCAAATTGCTTAGAGTCTTCGCTTGATCCAAAAAAATCCACTGAACCCTGAGGTTGAACTTCAATCGCGTAGCTCCATTTTCCGATATCAAATTCAATAGAAATCCCTCCGCTTTCGGTTGGGTAAATTCGATAAATGTTCGCCAATTCGGCGCGCATAAAAACTATTCTAGTCGCATTCATTGCGGCTTGATGAACAAGCCTAACCCCTTGGTTCTCTTCAAGCCAGCCGGGTTCATTCTTCGAAATACTGTCAATTCTCTTCACGCATCTTAACAAGTCTTCGGTGTGTGGTTTGATTAAATCAACGGTGTATATTTCCGATACACTTTTAAAAATATCGTTTTTGTCTAAAATTATAGATAGTGAAAATTCTACTTTATTGCTCAAACTGCCTGTAAAGTCATTAATATCGATTAGTGTTCCTTCCAAATTCATTTTTATATCATTGTATTCGTCGGTCTTTATTTGAATCGTATTGTGTGAAATATCCACACCGGTAAGGATTCCAATCCCACTAAAATCTATAGTGTATTGCTCAGAAATTCTTTTTAGTAATATTTTTCTTCGGTAGCTATCAAGACTAACAATTGCAGAACCATTGGCGGCATTTTTCGTAAATTCTATTTTTTCCGCGTCCTTTATATTTGCTCCAAACTTTGAAAATGCACGTATCGCATCCTGTGGGAGCGCAATTATTTCTTCGTCTCCTGCGGCAGTCTCAATAAAATCAATAACTTGGCGATATGCGTCTTTAACAAATTCATCGATGTGATTAGCGATATTCGGTAGGTTTTGCTGTGCCACTTCACTTTGCAATTCTAGTCGGGGAATCGCGCTCCCGTCATCAATTCCCACCAAAGCGAATGAAATGCTTCTGTCAAACCCTTGGGGGACGCGCTTGCGGTCTGGATGACTTTTTTTGAAGTTTGATTTTGCAAACGCTGCAATTAAATCACGAAAGGCATGCAAATCGGAGAGAACATCGATAGGAAGTTTCCCTCCGTCAAATCGACGTCCAACATATTTAAATGTTAGGTAGCTTGGAGGTTTATCCATAATAGGTTCTCATATTTTGAGTGATATCATCATTTAATTTGTAGTGCAACCTATGGTATGATGTCGGGTTCCTCGGAGAAATTCTCATCACCCCAAATTCAATTCCTTGAAGAAATCATTGCCCTTGTCGTCGATCACAATAAACGCCGGAAAGTTTTCCACCTCGATTTTCCACACCGCTTCCATGCCGAGTTCCGGATATTCCAGAACTTCGACATGCTTAATGCAGTCTTGGGCCAAGCGCGCTGCGGGGCCGCCGATGGAGCCTAGATAGAAGCCGCCGTGGGCCTTGCAGGCCTCGCGCACGGCTGCCGAGCGGTTGCCTTTGGCGAGCATAATTAGTGAGCCGCCGAAGGATTGGAACTGGTCCACATAGCTATCCATGCGGCCAGCCGTGGTGGGCCCAAACGAGCCTGAGGCGTAGCCGACGGGGGTCTTGGCGGGGCCGGCGTAATAGACTGGATGGTCCTTCATATATTGCGGCATGGTTCCGCCCGCTTCGAGCCGTTCGCGGATTTTCAGATGGGCGCTGTCGCGCGCCACTATGATTGTGCCGGTGAGCGAAAGACGGGTTTTTACGGGATATTTGGTCAGCTCCGCCAAGATATCTTTCATGGGGCGGTTGAGATCAATTTCCACCACATGGCCGGACATTTTGGCCTCATCCACCTCTGGCATGAAGCGGGCAGGGTTGTGCTCCAGCTGCTCGATAAACACGCCATCTTTCGTAATTTTACCCAGCGCTTGGCGGTCTGCCGAACAGGAAACGCCCATACCTATTGGCAGTGAGGCGCCGTGGCGGGGCAGGCGGATGACGCGCACATCATGGCAAAAATATTTGCCGCCAAACTGTGCGCCAACACCGAGCGATTGGGTAAGCTTATGGATTTCCTGCTCCATCGCCAAATCACGGAACGCATGGCCGAACTCGTCACCCTCAGTCGGGATGCTATCAAGATAGCGCGTGGAGGCGAGCTTTACTGTTTTCAAATTTTGCTCTGCCGATGTGCCGCCAATGACGATAGCCAAGTGATAAGGCGGGCAGGCGGATGTGCCTAGCGTGAGGATTTTTTCCTTGAGGAAGGCAATTAAACGGTCGTGTGAAAGCAGCGATGGGGTGCCTTGGTAGAGGAATGTCTTGTTGGCCGAGCCGCCGCCTTTAGCAATGAACAGGAACTTGTAAGCGTCCTCGCCTTCTTCATAGATTTCGATTTGGGCGGGCAGGTTGTTCTTGGTGTTTTTCTCTTCAAACATTGAAAGTGGTGCAAGCTGGGAATAGCGCAAATTGCGGCGATTATAGCTGTCCATCACGCCTTGGCCGAGCGGGTCTTGGTCCTCGCCCTCGGTCCATACGCGGCGACCTTTTTTTCCCATTATGATGGCTGTGCCGGTATCTTGGCACATCGGCAAAATACCGCCTGCGGCAATGTTGGCATTCTTTAGCAAATCCCACGCCACGAAGCGGTCGTTTTCTGTGGCTTCCGGATCATCCAATATCAACGCCAGTTGCTTCAAGTGGCCGGGGCGCAGCAAATGGTTGATGTCACCAAAGGCCGTCTCGGAAAGCAGGCGCAGTGCCTCCGGCTCGACGATTAGCACGTCCTTGCCACGGAATTGCTCGACCTTCACATAATCTGATGTCAGTTTGCGATATTCGGTGTCGTCCTTGCCAAGTTGAAAGAGATCATTGGGTGAGGACATGGGTAGACTCCGTCATAAAATGCAAAAGGGTGAAGCACATTTAGTGCCTCACCCGTTTAAGAACAATCCAACTTATATCTACTTAATCGATTCAGGCGCGTTTTATCTGCCTTTGTGAATTGATATGCGCTTCAACTTTTGCTGCCAGCATATCGGGGCTAATTGGCTTTGACAAATAATCATCCATGCCAGCTTCCAAGCAGCGATCCTTGTCGCCCTTAAGCGCGTGTGCGGTGACACCGATAATCGGCGTGCGGGGTAGCTTGTTTTTGGCTTCAAAGTCGCGGATTTCATGTGTAGCTTCCAGACCATTCATCTCTGGCATTGAGACGTCCATGAGAATTATGGTCGGGCGCTTTACCTTCATCGCCTCAAAAGCCTTGCGGCCATTATCAACGATTTCAAATGAGAATGGTGTGCTTTCCAAGATTTGCGTGAACACGATCTGGTTCACGGCGTTATCCTCCGCCACGAGAATATCCAGTTGTGGCGCTGCCGTGGTCATTGGTGTTTCTGCTACTGGCGTGGCATAAACCGGTGCGACTGGGGCTTGGGCAACTATCGGCTTTGCGTACACCGGTGCGGTGGATTGCGCCTGCATTTGCGCACCAAGTTCCAACAATGTTTTTGGCTTATAAGCAGTAATTGTCTCGCCTTTGTGCGTGCGGGCCTCGCGAATAACGCTGACGATGGTGTCGAACAACAGGGATGAACGCGCTGGCTTCATCAAATGAGCATTGATGTGGATGCCGTTAAATTCGGCTCCTTGCATCGCCGTGTCGACCGAGGTCAGCAAGATGAGCGGCAAGTCAGCAATTGCCGGGTTACCACGAACCGCGCGGGCAACATCAGCGCCGTTCATGTGCGGCATGTGGTAATCTAAAATCACGACATCGACACCAAGGCCGAGCTCTTTGGCTTGAGCCACAACCGCCAGCCCCTCGGCTCCGCCTGTGGCCGCACAAGCGTCAAAATTCCAAGAGCGCATCTGCTCCAGCAAAATCGAGCGGTTAACCGGGTTGTCATCAATGATGAGAACGCGAGCGCCGTTGACATCGAATGGTAATATCTTCTTCCTAACCGTGGCTCCGTGCATGGGCAGCGCGATTGTGAACCAGAATGTTGAGCCTTGGCCCGGTTCACTTGTCGCGCCAATTTCGCCACCCATTAGAGCGACCAATTTGGTGGAGATTGCAAGGCCAAGCCCAGTGCCTTCGTGGCGGCGCGTAGACGAAGTGTCCACTTGGCTGAACTTTTCAAAAACCTGCTTAATTTTGTCTTTAGGAATACCCATACCTGTGTCGGTAATTTTGAACATTAGTGAGACGATATTGGCAGCTTCATCGGTTGTTCCGGTAACGTCCACCAGAACATGGCCGCGCTCCGTGAATTTTACTGCATTGCCCATCAGATTGGTTACGATTTGGCGCAAACGGCCGACGTCGCCAACGACATGTTCGGGCAGTGCTGGGTCCACACGCACGATAAGCTCGAGGTCTTTTTCCTGCGCGCGGGCGGAAACCAGCGTGGCGACATCTTCAATGGCCTCGCCCAGTTTGAACGGAACAGGGTCCAGCGCCAACTGTCCGGCATCAATTTTAGAGAAATCGAGAATGTCATTGATAATTGTCAAAAGCGCGTTGCCGGATTTGACGATAATATCGGTAAATGTCTTTTGCTTTGTATCCAGCTCTGTGCGCGCTAATAGCTCCGCCATGCCTAAAACACCGTTCATAGGCGTGCGAATTTCGTGGCTCATATTGGCTAGGAATTCAGACTTCGCACGGTCTGCAAGTATTGCCTTTTGTTCGGCGTCCTTTAATGCGTTTTCGGCTACTTTTTGCTGTGTGATATCAAAGTAGCAGACTAACCGCCTGCCGCCGGAAAGGGCGGTGCAGGAATAAACGAAGGTCTTGCCATCCTTACGCGAAAATTCACGCGGCTCGATCTCGCCGGAGGCGATTTCGTCCAGCCGACTTTGAATGTAGCTGTCCCAGTCGGCATCTTCGACATCATAGACACCGTTGTGGCGATTAATTTCGATGCTTTTGCGAAACGGATCACCCTCCTTGGCATCATGCTCGCTCCAATGCCACATGGCGTAGTGAGCTTTGTTGACGAAAATGATGTTGAGATTTTTGTCCAACAGGGTCACCCCCATCTTCATGGCGTTCATTGTGGCGCGCATATCTGCTGACTGCTGCTCGGCCAGTAAACTTGCCTCTGCCAGTGCTAATTGCGCCTCCTTTTGTTCAGTTATGTTAAAGTATGAAGTAAAGCGATTACCATTTGATAGCTTAGTGCAGGAGAAGATGAACGTGTCGCCGCCGATGCCATCTTCTTCGCGCGGCGCAACGGTGCCTAACCGCACTTCATCCATGCAACGCGAGACATCGAGTTCCCATTCAGCATTTGTCAGGTTAGGGAAATCCTTGCGATTAGAGCGCACCATATCCTCGTAGCGCGTTCCTTCAAAGTTGAAATTAGGATCAAGGCTCCAATTGCGGCGATTGGTGGCGTTAACGGCAACAATGTTTGTTTGCTCGTCGATAATTGTGATGCCCAGCGGCATGGCATCAAGCAACATTTTTAAGTCTTTGAAGTCCTGTTCAGACTTTAAGTTGGACTTCTCTATTTGCTCCTGTGCCTTCATTTGATCCGTGATGTCGAAATAGGAAATGAGGCGTTTGCCGCCCGAAAGGTGCATGGCTGAAAAAAGTAAAGTTTTGCCATGGAGACCACGCGCTTCACGCGGCGCAATATTGCCGGCACGGATGGAGGCAAGCAGGCGCTCGGCACGCTGGCTCCAAGCGTCATCGTCATCGACCATATTTTCAGGGCGAAACCTGTTCATAGACTCGCGAAACGGTTCGCCTTTGACGACAGCATCAAGTGGTACATCCCAAAGTGCGCGATTGGCTTTGTTGACAAATAGCGTATCAAGATTTTCGTCCAAGATGGAGATGCCAAGAGGCATTGAATCCAGCACGGCTTCAAAGTCGGCTGCACTGCGTTCAACGGCAGCCATGGCGATCGCCAAGTCATTTTCGCGCTCTTTAATATCATCAATTATTGTATTGATACCGACAAGTAGATAGCCGTCCTCGCCAATCGAGATGCGATTCTTGAATGTTAGGAAATGGATTTTACTGCCGTCTTTGCGAACTTTAGATTCTTCGTTCTGTCGAACTTTTCCTTCCTTTAGCACGGCATTATCCTCGGCGCTGAAGATAGCGGCATTTTCGGGCGTATGAATGTCAAAATCAGTGTAGCCTAGCGTTTCCTCACTGGTACGTTCGTCCAATGCAAGATTGGCAGAGTTGGCGAATATCTTTTCCAACTTTTCATTTTTGATAAAGACTGAACAGGGGATTGCATCAAGCACATCAAACAACAACTTGATCGTTTGATCCTTGCCATAAGCATCAATAAAATGGTCTTTTATTTTAGCGTTCATTCCCAGCCCCCGATGACCACCACCATTCCTTTGGCGCAGCCTGAATTAGTACCATGCGTGGCAAAGCAAATCAGAGCTCACGCAACCATCTGCAATCTTAACTGTTATGGTTAAAATTCAGTTTAACTGTAGCAAAATGGCACGTAATATCGGGAATGGTGGCTGGTGGAATGAATTTGACATTCGCATCCCATTTGAAATCACCTGCGAGGTGCGAATGTCAAATTCAAAAATTCCACTAGAATCATAAACTTGCTAGTGGTT
>JAYSWX010000078.1:0-26301 GCA_043717855.1 Phyllobacterium sp. | reverse complement strand
CATGCACGGGCGGCGTTGCCCAGAACACTACGGCGGGGTCGATGTTATACATGCCAAGGCGGGAGGCCTTTGAGTTCGGATCCGGGATGCCCGGCTCCATGCAGACACGGTCGCCGACCTTTAGGTGCGTGACGCCTTCGCCAATTTGTGTAATGATTCCAGCAGCTTCGTGGCCGAGCACCATGGGCTCATTGACCACAAAAGGTCCGATTTTGCCGTGGGTATAATAATGCACATCCGAGCCGCAAACGCCGACGGTGTGAATGGCAATCATCACCATACCCGGCCCGACACGGGTGGGCAGATCAATCTCGCGCAGGGCGAGTTCGTGTTGGCGTTCGAGAACGAGGGCGATGGGCATGGCGTGATTCCAGCTATAGTTAGGCTTCCTTGGTAGCAGGTTTGTTTGCGCCGTTGGAGAGGAATTATTCTGAGGATATTGTTTGTAAACGGGCGGCGGCAGGAGGTCGGCAATTACCCGAAAGTTGGTTGAGGTCGATACGCTGCGTGCTCAGACATAGTGCGCGACATGATCGCCAACAAACCGAGAAGTTTACGTCAACGGGAAACGAATGCTTTACCTTGCGATCAATTTTTCTAAACTCGTTAAGAGCATTTCAAACAAAGTCCGTGATACTTGATGCAAGAGTAATCAACGTGGCGGGGGCCTCTAATGCTAAGGTATGTGTTTGTCGGCGCTGTCGCCTTCGGGCTCTTCAGCGCCATTAGTGGCCGCCACTTTGATATGCCGTCCACATCCTGAAATCGCGACATTTCTAAAATGTCAAAGTCCGAGGACAATCCTGTACAAGCGAAGAAGAATGTCATCGGCTATTCAACGGAAGATGTTGGGTTGAGTGCCGCCAAGGTGAAGGCGCGCGCGACGCTGCCTCGCTTTTTCGAACTGATGGCCGCAGGGACTGATGGCAATTATACACTGAAATTTCCACTCACCCAAAATGGCCGTACCGAACATATTTGGATGCAGTTGGCGGATATAAAGGGCGATGTGTTTATCGGCATATTGGCCAACACGCCGGTGAATGGCAACAAGTACAGGTCGGGCGACCGAATGGAGATTTCGCGGGGCGAAATCGAAGATTGGATGGTGCAAACCAACACCGCACTCTACGGCGGTTATACGGCGCGCTATGCAATGAAAGATATGCCGAAGGACGAGGCTGAACAGTTTGCAAAAATGTTTAAGGATTAAAGCACTGAACTGCTGTTGCGACGCCGTTTTCGTTTTGTAACAATTGGCCCAGCTCTTCTGCCCTCTTTTGCATCGCGCTATCAAGAATACAGCGCCGGATTGCCTCTGCTAGATTTTCACTGGTGAGAGTTTTGCGAGGGATCGGCATTTGCCCGACACCCAGCGCCTCAACGCGGCTGCCCCAAAAGGGTTGATCCATCGTAAATGGTACGACTATGGTTGGTTTGCCTGAGGTTAGGGCAGCGCCTGTTGTGCCTGCGCCACCGTGATGGACAATGGCATCCACTTTAGAAAACAACCAGTCGTGGGGCAGGTCTTTTGCGAAGAACAATTGGTCGTCGGTGTCTTGCATTTGTATGCCGTTCCACCCTGAAAGCACGACGGCTTTCACGCCCGCAAGATTCACCGCGCTGCGGATCAGGCGGATCACTTTCTCAGGATTGCTGCTGGACATACTGCCAAATCCGATACTGATGATTGGCTTGGAACCAGTCAAAAAATTTGTCAGATCAGTGGGCGGTGACCATGATTGTTTGGCAGATAATTGCCAATATCCTGTGGCGATTTTTGTGCCGTTGGTTGCCCCCGAAATATCCAGAACATGGCGGCTAAAACCATAGAGTGCAAATTCAGGGCCACGGGCTTTGGCTGGGCTTTTTGAGCCGAGTAACGCGGTTCGGGCGCCGCTCACGGCGCGTTGGAATGGCATCCAAGCAACTTTGTCAGAGGCTACGTGGCTAAGGTGCGTCACCCAACTGCCGAGCCAGCGCGGGGTGTGCGGAAACATCATGCCGGGAAATGCGCTGGTACGTATGCCAATTGGTTGCAGATGTGTTTTTATGAAGGGGACGCCGAGCCTATCAGCCGCCGCTTTTCCTATGACTATGCCGCCGATGCCTCCGGCCATTACATCAACGCCTTCGCACGCGGCGAGCGTCTCTTGCGACCAGTTCACTATCTGTTTGGGAAGCTCAGATGCCATGTAGCGCATTGCGGCCAATGTGCCCATCTCGCCGACACTAGGAATCGCATCGATCTCCGTTTGGCTGGTACAGGAAAGCGACGTAACAGGAATGCCCTCGGTTAAAAACATGTAGCTGAGATTGCCAGGTGAAACGGCGCGGACGTCAAAGCCCGCTTGTTTCAAGCCGCGCGCCAAGGCGACATAAGGTTGTACGCCGCCGCGAGTATCATTGCAGACGACTGCGATGCGTCCATATTTTTGAGAGATTATGGACTTGTTCATTGCGCAGGCTTTAGCAACATCAAACAATCGGCTGCCGCTTTGGCATCATCCGGTGCCGATGCCATCTTTATTTTACCTGCCGAGACGAGGGTGATAACTTTTGGCCGCATGTAAGCTTTTAACGTATCCGATGATTTGAGATCTATTTCCGGTCTGATGGTCGCTATTGCAGATTTGAAGATAATGGATTGGTTTGATGTCAACGTTGTTGCACAGTGCGCTACAGGTTCATCCATTGCGCTTGATGGCGTTGCAAATATGATTAGCAGTGCGGGCATTAGGTGACGCATGGGCAGTCATTTCCTTGAGGGCTGAACTTTGTATTGTCATCATGAATGTGCCTATCTTTAAGTGCTACTCGGATTTTGATTGTGGTGATGGAGCTAATTTGATTGGGCCAAGATATTGAAATAAAACGCCGAATTCCGACGCAGAAACGTGCGGAGCAAACGATCTCAACGATATTTGAGGCGGCGGCTCAGATTTTGGAGCGAGACGAAGGTGGTCTGACGACCAATCATATTGCAGAACGCGCAGGCTATTCGATTGGCACGCTTTATGGCTATTTCCCCGATAAGCTATCCCTGCTGAGGGCAATGGCCCAACGCGAAATGAAGCGGCAGGAAGCTCACGTTTTTGAGATACTGGCATCAGCACACGATGAAACTGCAGAAGGACTAGTTCGCAAAGTGGTTCAATCTGCGTTGCGGCCCTTTGGTAAGCAAAGCCGCGTGCGGCGCTATATGATTGGTAGGTTTGCGCGGGACCCGGAAGTGCTTGCCTCTGTTCTTGGCGTCCAGCAGAATTTGCTTGATGTCTTGTTGAGAGCTCTTAGCACACTAGGCTTTGGCTATGCTCGTGAACATAGCTCCAGCGCCCGCTTTACAATTCTCGCTGCCGTGACCGGCGCTATTCAATCGGGAGCGGCAAATAACACTGAAGTATTTGAGAGCGAGGCCTTTGAAGACGAATTGGTAAAATTAGTGTTGAGGGGATTGACACCTCGCTAGCCATCACCCTAATCTGATATCCATGAACAAGAACATTCTCCTTGTGGTGGGACGGCGCGCGGGCAAGATGGTGTAACCATCAGGCAATAGCCTCCCGTGCGCGACAAACAGGCTCCGAAAGGGGCCTTTTTTATTGGCAAAATTTCTTCTTTCCCCTTAATACCCCTAGCCCCAATACCAGAGCCCTGATTGAAGCTGGCAAACAAACGGACCGATGACATGACGACGAAGACCAAAGCACATGAAGCTAGCCAACAAGAAAGTGCGAGACTTGGTTCCCGCGAAATGACTGGCGCGGAAATGGTGGTGCAGGCCCTTGTGGACCATGGCGTCAAACATATTTTTGGCTATCCGGGCGGTGCGGTTCTGCCGATTTATGATGAGCTTTATCAGCAGGAAAAAGTTGAGCACATATTGGTGCGTCACGAACAGGGCGCGGGCCATATGGCGGAAGGCTATGCGCGCTCCACCGGCAAGATCGGTGTGGCACTGGTTACATCCGGCCCCGGTGCGACCAACATTGTGACGCCGCTGCAAGATGCGCTGATGGATTCGATTCCCATGCTGTGCATTTCCGGCCAAGTGCCGACGCCGCTGATCGGGTCCGATGCGTTTCAGGAATGCGACACCATTGGCATCACGCGGCCATGCACCAAGCATAACTGGCTGGTGCGCAATGTTGATGATTTGGCCAAGACCTTGCACGAGGCGTTTCATATTGCCATGAGCGGGCGTCCGGGTCCGGTGTTGGTTGATATCCCTAAGGACGTGCAGTTTGCCAAGGGCATGTATCACCCGCCAGTGAAGATTGAGCGCGTGAGCTATGTGCCGCGCCTTGACGGCGATGTTGATCAAATCAAATCCGCAGTTGCGCTGATGATGGGCGCAAAGCGTCCGGTTATTTATTCTGGTGGCGGGGTTATCAACTCCGGTCCGGAAGCCTCGCAGCTTTTACGCGAATTGGTGGCGCTGACGGATTTTCCGATTACTTCGACATTGATGGGCCTTGGCGCATATCCGGCATCCGGCACAAATTGGCTGGGTATGCTGGGTATGCACGGCACTTACGAAGCCAATATGGTTATGCACGATTGCGATGTGATGGTGAACATCGGTGCGCGATTTGATGACCGTATTACCGGCCGTCTCAATGCGTTTGCACCGCATTCCAAGAAGATCCACATTGATATTGACCCGAGCCAGATCAACAAGGTGGTGCGTGTTGATGTGCCGGTGGTTGGCGATATCGCGCGGGTTTTGAAGGCGATGATTGTTGAAATCAAAGCCTCTAAGAAGCAGATTGATCGTGCGGTGTTGAAAGACTGGCAGGCGCAGGTGGACCGCTGGCGCGCGCGCAATTCGCTGGCCTATACGCCCAACAAAGACGTTATCATGCCGCAATATGCCATTGAGCGGCTGTATGAAAATACCAAACATTTGGACACTTATATCACCACGGAAGTGGGCCAGCACCAAATGTGGGCGGCGCAGTTCTATCATTTTGAGCAGCCAAACCGTTGGATGACATCCGGTGGCCTCGGCACGATGGGCTATGGCTTCCCTGCGGCTATCGGCGTGCAGACGGCGCACCCTGATAGCTTGGTTATTGATATTGCGGGCGATGCGTCCATACAAATGTGCATTCAGGAAATGTCCTGCGCGGTGCAGCATAATCTGCCGGTCAAGATTTTCATTCTGAACAACCAGTATATGGGCATGGTGCGCCAGTGGCAGCAGTTGCTGCATGGCAACCGCCTGTCCAATTCCTACACCGAGGCGATGCCGGATTTCGTGATGCTGGCAAAGGCATACGGCGGGCACGGCATCCGCTGCGATAAGCCTGCGGATTTGGATGATGCGATACAAGAAATGATCGACGTGAAACTGCCGGTGATTTTCGACTGCCGCGTGGCTGCACTGGCGAACTGTTTCCCGATGATCCCTTCCGGCAAAGCACACAATGAAATGTTGCTGCCAGACGAGGCGACGGACGAGGCGGTTGCCAACGCGATTGATGCGAGCGGCAAGGGGCTGGTTTGATATTGAAATAAAACCAGTGTAGTCTTACTTTCGTCTTACCGATGGAGTGTTGGTTATGGAAACCGCAAGAATGTCTAGCAAAGGCCAAGTCGTCGTGCCCAAAGCCGTGCGCGCGCGGCTCGGGTTTGACGCCGGAGCAGAGCTGGAAATTATTGAAGGTGACAAGCAGGTTACGTTCAAACTGGTGGAAGCGCCTGCGCGCAGGCGGACATTGACGCTTGAAGAGTTTCTGGCCCAGCAAGTGGCATATGTTGGTCCGGCAGTGACGGATGAGATGATGCGCGAAGGCATAAATGCTGAGGCGATAAGGCGTTGGTATGCGAAAGGCAATTGATACCAATGTTCTGGTGCGACTGAAACTGGTTGATAACAGCGAGCAGTCGAAACGTGCCAGTGCATTGCTTGCGAAACATATTTTGTTCGTAAGCAAAACCGTAATGTTGGAAACTGAATGGGTTTTTAGAGGTGTTTACAAGCTCGATCCAAAGGTGATTGCTGGGTATTTGCAGACATTCCTCGAATTTCCAGTGTTTGAATTTGAGGACTATGAGGTCGTGCAGTTATCGGTTGATGCTATGCGAGACGGTATGGATTTTGCCGATGCATTGCATTTATTCAGCGCCAAGGATTGCGACCAACTTCTCAGTTTCGACAAGGACCTTGCCCGAAGGGCGCAAAACTACCGCCAAGCGATTGAAGTTATCGCGCCGTAATTTGAATTTTAGATATGTGTCAGGAAGCATAAAATGAACGCTGCAAAACAACCATCGGGTTCGGCTTATTTCATCGTGAAGGATAAGGCAGTGCCGGAAAGCCATACGCTTTCGGTGCTGGTGGACAATGAAACCGGCGTTTTGGCGCGGGTCATTGGTCTGTTTTCGGGGCGCGGCTATAATATTGATAGCTTGACGGTTTCCGAAACGGAACACGCCAAACATCTATCGCGCATCACGATTGTGACGACTGGCACGCCGCATATTCTGGAGCAGATCAAGCTGCAACTGGAGCGCATTATCCCCGTGCACCACGTTACGGATTTGACTGTTGAGGCTCATGCCGCCGGCTCAAAGCCAATGGCGCGGGAATTGGCTATGGTGAAAGTGGCGGGAACCGGAGAGGCCCGCAGCGAGGCGCTGCGGCTGTCTGAAGCGTTTGATGCGGAAGTGCTGGACGCAGATACCGGGCATTTCATTTTTGAAGTGACAGGCGAGCCTTCGCGTATCGACCAGTTTATTGCTGTTATGGCTCCATTGGGTTTGGTGGAAGTGTGTCGCACCGGTGTGGCAGCGATGAACCGTGGTGCTAAGGGCATGTAGCTTGTTTAGTGCGGCTAAATGATATACATTGTATATCTAATGATTTGCGAGGTCAGTTGACTATGACGAGTGTTGCAGCGTCAAGGTGGGGAAATAGCACGGCCATTCGCCTTCCAAAGGCGGTGGTGAAGCAACTTGGAATCACGCCGGGGCAGAGGCTAGAAATGACTGTGGCGAATGGCGCTGTGACATTCGTGCCTGAGCGTCCAAAGAAAATTACTCTTAATTGGATCATTTCCGAGATGACGCGTCTTGGTCTCGAAAATGAACCGGAGTCGGTCGATTGGGGGCCGGATAAGGGGGATGAAATAATTGACGACGAATATTCCCGTAGCCGGTGATATTGTCTGGGTGGATTTTGATCCAGTTAAGGGCACTGAACAAAGTGGTGTCAGACCTGCGTTAATAGTATCTTCGGCTGAGGTTAGTGCATTCACCTCGCGCTCGATAATATGCCCCATTACAAGCAATATTTCGGACTGGCCAACAAAGGTGACATTGCCCAAAGGCATGATTACGAAAGGCGCGGTGCTTGCCGATCAACTAAGATCAGTGCATCGGGCCGAGCGTGGATTCCGCTTTATCGAACATGCGCCGGACGATGTTTTGCGAAGTGTGCGTGAGATAATCGGCGAATTGTTGGAAATACATAAATGACCACCGCCACCCTCATCGCCCTGTTCCTCTTCGCGTTCGCTACCTCTATCACACCGGGACCGAACAATATGATGTTGTTTGCATCCGGTGTGAATTTTGGCTTTCAGCGTACGATTCCGCATATGCTTGGCATTAGCGTCGGGTTCTTCACTTTGTTGCTGGGTGTGGGGCTGGGTATTGGAGCGTTGCTTAAATCTTTGCCGGTTTTGGATTTGGTTTTGAAAGTGGCGAGCGGCAGTTACATGTTATGGATCGCTTGGAAAATTGGCAGTACGCGTACCCTTGCCGACGTGAAGTCCGGCGTGAGGCCTATGACATTTTTGGAAGCGGCGGCGTTTCAATGGGTTAACCCGAAGGCGTGGGCGATGGCGGTTCCAGCCATGGCAGCTTACACCAACCAGTCGGCGTTTTTTTCATCGGTCCTGTTTGTCAGCGCGGTGTTCGCAATTGTGAATTTGCCAAGCGTTTCCTGCTGGGCCGCGTTTGGCTCCACACTGCGCGAATGGCTGTCTGTACCGCCACGACTGCAATACTTCAATATTTCCATGGCGGTACTGCTTGTGCTTTCCCTGTGGCCAATGCTGCATTAGTTATCGCTCACTTACAGTCAAACTCCTGCCTCAATTGGCTGTTCGCTAAGTGTTTATCGCGAAACGGGAGACTCGCAATTGCATCTCAATCGGAGACAGTTCCACGGCCTGCTGATGGCGGGAGCGGCCACTGTGATGGCAAAAACGCCAGCGCTGGCTGGTGTTTCACAGTCGCGGGTCGCGCTCAATAGGCTGACATTTGGTGCGAGTGTTGAAGACACGCAACGCATTGAAGCCATGGGTCTTGAAGCGTGGCTTAACGCAGAGCTGGCCAAGCCGGAAATTGACGATGCGCTGGCGGCGCGGCTTTCCCATGCAAAGCTGTTAATTGAATATGGTGCGGATAAGGATGAGCTTGGCCATACTTGGAAAGCGATGAAAGAGGATCGCGCTTACCAGTATTTAAGCCTTGATCGCGCCGCGATGCGCAATATGGCAGATTATAGTTTCCCAGACACGGCGTGGGAAGAGCGCATTCGTCCTGCCAAAGAAATTCAAGCGGCGTCGCTAATTCGTGCTGTTCATGCTGATGCGCAGCTGCGCGAGGTAATGACGCAATTCTGGCACGATCATTTCAGCGTCAATGCGCAAAAGAACGAAGTGACGGCTGCCTATTTCGGGCTGCATGACCAGATTACGCGGCGCAATGCGCTCGGTAATTTCAGGGTGTTTATCGGCGAAATGGCGCGCTCGCCGTCAATGCTGGAATATCTCAACAATGTTGAGTCGCGTGCCAGTCCGGCTAATGAGAATTTTGCGCGTGAGCTGATGGAACTCCATACTTTGGGTGCAGAAAACTATGCCAATGATAAATATGATCGCTGGGGTGATGTGCCCGGTGCGAAGGAGGGGCTGGCGTCTGCCTATATTGATGAAGACGTCTATGAGGCGGCGCGGGCGCTGACCGGGTGGTCGATAGGTGACGGGCGCAACATTTCAGAAGGCGATAACACGCCCAAAACCGGCGAATTTTTCTATATTGATAAGTGGCATGACCCCTATCAGAAACGTATTTTGGGCATCGAAATTCCACCAAATGGAGCGCCGATGGCGGACGGCGAAAAGCTGTTTGATATTCTAAGCGGCCACCCCGGAACAGCGCGGTTTATATCGCGCAAGATTATCCGGCGTCTTTTTCAAAATGAGCCGGGCGAGGCGCTGGTTCAGTCAACTGCGGCATTATTTTTAGCGCAAAAAGATGCACCGGATCAAATTGCGCAGCTGGTGCGGCATATTGTGTTATCACCGCAATTCAGTTTGACCAAGCCTGAGAAATTGAAGCGGCCATTTGAATTTTTGGCCTCGTACTATCGTGCTCTCGGCGCAGACGTATCATCGCCTCAGCTTGATTTCCATTGGGCATTAACGCAGACCGGATGGACCCAGCACGAGGTGCGTCCGCCAACGGGGCATTCTGACAAGAACGATTATTGGGCAAACACCAATTATATTTCTGGCATGGTTACCATTCTTCTGAATGCGCTTGAGGATGGCGGCAATGCAGGCAAACTTGATTTTGCCGCGCAACTGCCAGCTGGCGTTACGAAAATCGCCGAAGCGGCTGAATATTTTTTGAAGCGTATGACGGGCAACGATGTAGCTACCGCTTTGGCCCGTGAATTGGCGCTGGCGATTGACGGCGATGCCGATACGACGCTGCCGGACGATACGAGTGAGCGCAATTTTCGCCTGCGCGGCATGATGGCTATGGCGGCATTTCATCCTGATTTTTTGTATCGTTAGGAGACACGATAATGGCCAACCCAATTCTCGTTGTTGTGTTCCTGCGCGGCGGTGCTGATGGACTTTCGATTGTCTCGCCGACGGGTGATAAGAATTACGTAGCGGCAAGGCCCTCAGCGTTACGCGTCGATCTTAAGGGCGAACAAAAGGGCTTCAAGCTGAAAGACAGTAATGCTGATGCGGGCTTTGCCTTTCACTCAGCGGCAAAGGGACTTTCCGAACTGTACAATGCGGGTGAGCTGGCTGTTGTTCATGCTTCTGGTTTGACGGATGGAACGCGCTCGCATTTTGACGCCGAGGACCGGATGGAGCGCGCGGCACCGGGCGGGGGATCGAGTGCGGGCGGATGGCTGGCGCGCTGGCTGAAGGCTGCTAAGCCTGAGGGCATTTTGCCAGCGCTCGCTGTTGGTGCTTCCGCGCCGGATAGTTTGCGCGGGGCAATGAATGTTGCTGTAGCGCAAGATTTATCTGGATTGCGCATTGCGCCGGGCCATGGCTACGCCGCACAAGCCAGAGCGATGCTGGCGCATCACCTAGGGCAGGACGCACTACTAGGCGCACCTGTCAATCGAATTTTGGCGCTATCAAGCGAGATTGAAGCCAAGGTGGCGTTGGAGGATGACGGTAGTTTGAAGCGGTATAAGGCTAGTGTAGACTATCCGCAAGACAATCCGCTGACGCCCTCGTTCCAGTCCGTGGCGCAGGCCATTAAGTTAGGTTTGGGTCTTCGCGTGGCGACAGTGGATTTCGGCGCATGGGATACGCATGTTAATCAGGCCTACCAAATTGGCGAACAAATCCGGCTGTTATCATCGGCATTGACGGCATTCTGGCGCGATCTTGGCGGGCGGCGCAACGATGTTTCAGTCATAGTAATGAGTGAATTCGGGCGGCGCTTGAAATCAAACGAGTCGGGCGGCACGGACCATGGCCATGGGAATTTGATGATGATGCTCGGCCCGAAAGTCAAAGGTGGAAAAATCTACGGCCGTTGGCCGGGCCTTGCCAATGGTGATTTGGATGAAGGCGCGGATTTAGCGATCACGACTGACTATCGCCACGTGCTCTCTGAAATGATGAGCGGGCACATGGGATTTGGCGATGCCGGTATTTTGTTTCCAAAGTTTGATGTCAAGCCGCTTGGGTATTTGGCTTAAACCGGAATCGGCCCTTCAGTTACAAATATCAACACACGGCTTGCACCATCGAGTTGAAGTAAATTATCAACTCGTCCGGCCAAACCACTCATTAGACCTGCCATGCCTGCTGCGCCGGAAGGAGTCGTTGGGATGCCGTGTTCGCCTAGCTTGGTGACGGCGCGTTCCAATGCGCCCTCAGTGACGGTCATTGCGGTGGCTTTATGGTCGATGAGGCGGGCGAGCGCAGGTACGGAGGCTTCGCCACAGGCCAGCATTTCCGCAGATGTTTCCAGCGCGCCGGGGAAGAGCACAACATGCCCCTTGGCAATACCTGCCTTGATGCTTGCGGCGGATTCCGGTTCGACGACTATAATACGGGCAGGCGTTTCCAGATGCACTGCCAAACCATCAGCCATCGCTGCGGCAAAGCCGCCTACGCCAGCTTGCAGGAAAATATGGGTTGGCGGCAGGCAGGAGCCGTCTTCGATCAGCGCGGCGATTTCCTTGGCGACGATGCTGTAGCCTTCCATCACATCGGCAACAGCGGGCTCAAAATCTAACTCTGTGGTATCGGCAATGAGAATGCCTTCACCGTTTTTCACTGCATTTGCGGCGGCGAGTACCGCATCTTCATATGTGCCGGCAACGCGCACGATCGCCGCACCTTCATTGCTTATGCGCCTTGCGCGTGTTTCAGGAACGCAGGCGGGTAGATAAACGCGCGCAGGTGCGCCAGCAAGCTTTGCGCCCGCTGCAACGGCCAATCCGTGATTGCCATCGGAAGCGCAGATGAGCGCTGGCAAACCCTTGTGCGGGCCGGAGGCCATCATCGCTTCAATACCATCTGCGCCAGTATGGCGGGCGAGTGCCCGCAGCCCCGCATACATGCCGCCCAGCGACTTGAACGAACCAAGCGGGCGCTTGGCTTCATTCTTTACGATCACTTTGGCAACACCAAGTTCTGCTGCCAAATCCGGCAGTTTAATGAGCGGTGTTGGTTGATAATTACCCCATAAACGGAGCAGCGCTTCAGGCGTGTCATGTGTTTTCATGCCTGTAGTTGAAGCGAGTTGGGGATAAAAATCAACCGGATTTATTAGCCGCGTTAGACACGGCTATTATCTCCAAACTGGCGGATTATTAAACGGCGTACCGAACCGCGCCAACCAGAGACTGCGGGCGATGCGGCGGGCTTTCTCCTTTATTTCCGTGCCCTGCGCGTTGGCGAATATGCGCTCGATAGTTTCATCAAAAAGCGTGAGCCACAGCCCAAAGTCTTCACTCTTGAGCTCAGAAATCCCGTTATGTGCGGGAACCGGGCGGCCATTATATTCGCCCGTGGTCAGCAGGACTGAGCGCCAGAAGGCCTTGAGCTTGTCCAAATGTTCGGGCCAGCGACCGTCCAGACGCGCATTGAAAATCGGGCCCAAACGTTCATTTTGGCGGATAGCGGCGTAAAACTCATCAACCATCAGTGCGATTTGTGGTGGCGTAATGTCTTGGCGCATGATGCGGGGCGGGCGGGTTTCGGTTTCCATAATAATCTCAGGTCAGATAATGGAGAGCAACTAACAGGGCGAGTGCGCCCCAGACGCTTGAGTTGATGAAAGACCGTATGATGCCGCCATCTTCCTCGACTGTTATTCCGAGCTTGCGACGGACGAAATCTCCGGGAAAAAAGAATATTTTTAGCGTCAATTGCATGGGATTAATCCTTATAATGGTATTTACAATACCTGTATTATTTTTTAGAGATAAATGCAATATACAAAATACCAGTATTTGAGGGTTGGTTATGAGACTGACGTTGCAAACGGACTATGCGTTGCGAATTTTGATGGCGTTGGCTCAGGATTGTGACCGCGTGATTTCGGTGGATGAACTATCAAAACAATTCCGAGTTTCAAAAAACCACTTAATGAAAACTGCACAAGCACTTGTCAGTGCGGGGTTTGTTGCCACGACGCGCGGACGCTCCGGCGGGCTACGGCTTGCAAAGTTCGCAAATGAGATCAATATCGGCGCAGTGGTAGAGGCTATCGAGCCGGATTTTCATGTGGCGGAGTGTTTTCACAAAAGCACATGCTCATTTCTGCCGTCGTGCCGCTTACGCGGCCTGTTAGGCCAAGCGCGTGCAAACTTTATGCAAACGCTATGGGATAAGAATTTGAACGATATTCTGGCAAATTAGCGGCTACGTCGCCGCGCACTGTTGCCGCTTTTTGCGAATCCTGCCACTGAACGTGCATGGAATTTTCACCACAACAAGATGAAGCGCTGAAATCGGTTGATCGCTGGCTCAAGGCCGGGCGCACGCCAATCTTCAGGCTGTTTGGCTATGCGGGCACTGGCAAAACGACGCTCGCGCGGCATTTTGCAGAAAATGTGGACGGCGATGTGCAGTTTGCGGCATTTACCGGCAAGGCGGCGCAGGTGCTTCGCAGCAAGGGCGCCAAGAATGCGCGGACGATTCACTCGCTAATTTATCGCCCCAAGGGCGAAGAATCAGTAGAAGATGAGATTACCGGTAAGACGTCCATGTCTCCGACGTTCGCGTTGAACCGCCAAAGCCCGATAGCTAAGGCTAAGTTGATTATCGTTGATGAATGCTCGATGGTGGATGAGCAGCTCGGTCGTGATTTGATGAGCTTTGGCACGCCGATACTGGTGCTGGGAGACCCTGGCCAGCTACCGCCAATATCGGGTGGCGGCTATTTTACTGACCATGAGCCGGATCACTTGCTGACAGAAATCCACCGTCAGGCGCGGGACAACCCAATCATACGTTTGGCTATGGACGTGCGCGAGGGCCGCGAGTTCATGGTCGGCGATTATGGCTCCACGCAGGTTATCAATAAGGGCGATGTGACACAGGAATTGGTGCTGGATGCCGACCAAGTGCTCGTGGGGACCAACCGCACGCGGAGGCGCTATAATCAACGGCTTCGTGAGCTCAAGGGCTTTTCGGCAGACATCCCGCAAGCGGGCGATAAGCTGGTTTGTTTGCGCAATGATCCTGCCAAAGGCTTGCTAAACGGCTCGCTATGGAAAGTGATGACCGCGGCGCGGGAGACGATAAAGCCTGGCATCAATCTGCTTGTCGTACCAGAGGATGATGAGCCGGGGCGTAGTACTGCTAAGATTAAATTGCTAAAGCAGCAGTTTGAGGAGCCTGACACCGAAATTCCTTGGGCGACCAAGAAGCGCTATGATGATTTTGATTTTGGCTATGCGCTGACGGTGCATAAGGCGCAAGGTTCGCAATGGAATAATGTGGTGCTGTTTGACGAGAGTTTTGCCTTCAAAGACATGCGCTCGCGCTGGCTTTATACGGCGGTGACAAGGGCGGCGGAGCGGTTGACAGTGGTGCGGTGATAATTGATATGCGATAAATCTTTAGTTGCAACAGTTGCTTAATCAAGTCGTGCGACCCTGACGGGCAGGAGAGATGCGACATGAAATATCTAATTATAATTTCTGGTGTTATTTTGTCATTTGGCGCTTATTCTTCAGGCGTTTCGCACAGTCCGGCACTTGGTGATGGCATGTCGACGCTGGGCCAAAGCCGTGCGCTTGTTTTATCAGTTATAAGCCTTTTCGGGACGATCACCGGCGGCGCATTAGTATGGGCGGTTGCATCCGAGAAGAGGCGGGCACGGCGCGAACACGCCGCGTATGAACTGAAACTGGCGGAATTTAAACGCTCTATTCGGCGCTAAGATATCTCATTGCGGCAATTGTTCACGGCAAATGATGGAATGTTCGGCATCTTTTGCATTGATATTGGTGTTGCCGCGTGGATAGTGGGCCTATGACCTCAAAACTTTCTGTCAATATCAATGCCATCGCTTTTCTTCGTAATCGCCGTGATTTGCCCTGGCCGGATTTAATCAATCTTGGGCGCGTTGCGCTGCAAGCGGGCGCGCATGGCTTGACAGTGCATCCGCGCCCAGACGAGCGGCATATTCGATTTTCGGATTTGGCACCCGTAAGAGCGCTGATCGATGACGAATTTCCCAAAGCAGAATTTAACATTGAGGGCTATCCGACGGAGGAGTTTTTGGAGCTGTGCGAGCGGCATCAGCCAGAGCAAGTGACGCTTGTTCCGGATCATCCTTCGCAGCCCACGTCAGACCATGGCTGGGATTTTACCGGCCAAGGCAATTTCCTGCGCAATGTTGTGCAGCGGCTAAAGGCTAGGCGTATGCGCGTTTCGCTGTTTGCTGATCCTGATGCGGATGAGGCGGCAATCGCTGCAGCAAAGGCGACTGGCGCGGACAGAGTGGAGTTTTATACGGGTCCATACGGGTCGTGTTACGACGATCAGGCAAAGGCGATTGTTGCGCTGGAAACACTGGCAAAGACTGCGCTGTTGGCGACGAGAGCGGGGCTTGATATCAATGCCGGGCATGATTTGACGGTGGCCAATCTGCCTGCGCTTTGCAAAGCGATACCCAATCTGAAGGAAGTTTCGATTGGTCACGGTCTCACCTGTGATGCTTTGGAATTTGGTATGGCGGGCACGGTGCAACGACATTTGAAGGCGTTGGGCTGATTTGGTTGCGCCGCTGAACCTTGCCATAGTCGGCGCCGGACCTGCCGGTTTGGCGAGTGCGCTTTACGCCAAGCGCGCCGGTCACACTGTCACAATTTTTGAACAGTTCGAGCAGCCCGCCCCTGTGGGTTCGGGCCTGATGTTGCAACCTACCGGACTTTCAGTGCTGGCCGACCTTGGACTGTTTGACAGCATTCTGGCGCTGGGAAACAGGATTGAACGGCTTTATGGCGAGAGCTCGAGGACGGGGCGCGTCGTGCTGGATGTGCGCTACGATGCATTGACTAGTGGGCGATTTGGGCTTGCGATCCATCGTGCGGCGCTGTTTTTGGTGCTGCACGAAGCCGTATTGGCAGCGCACATTGCCATTGAGACGAGCCATGATATCATTGGTTTCGAAAATGGCACGGATGGCGCGATGCTGTTCGATAGCTTGGGCAAAATACTGGGTCCGTTCGATTTGGTCATTGATTGCTCCGGTTCGCGTTCAAAACTGCGGAAATTTTCCAACCAGCTGACGCCTCCACGTGAATTGAAGTATGGCGCGTTGTGGGCATCGCTTGATTTTGTGGATACAGGCTTGGACAAGCAAACTCTGGTGCAGCGCTATGATCGTGCGCGCGTAATGATTGGCGTGTTGCCGATGGGGCGTTCACATGCACAAGATCGTGAGAAAGTGGCATTTTTCTGGAGTATAAAACCGAAAGATTTTGAGGCGTTAAAGACACGTGGTCTGGCTGATTGGAAGGCGACAGTGCTTTCGCACTGGCCGGAAGTGCGGCCATACCTCGACCAAGTATCTAGCTTTGATCAAATGACGCTGGCAAAATATGGCCACCACACGATGAGCAAACCGTATGCGGAACGGCTTGCCTTTGTTGGCGATTCTGCCCATTCGGCCAGTCCGCAATTGGGGCAGGGCGCGAATATGGCGCTGCTTGATACCAAGGGCTTGGCTCATTCATTGCAAAACTGTGCAACTGTCGACGATGCTTTGAAAGCGTATGCCAACGCGCGGCGCCGGCACATTCGCTTTTTTCAAGCGATGTCATTCATGTTTACGCCGTTTTATCAGTCAGACAGTTTTGTGCTTCCGATCATCCGCGACCGAATTGTGTCGCCGCTCTCGCGCGTTAGGCCTGCACAAAAATTTCTTGCCAGCATGGTTTCGGGAACCAGTATTTCGCCATTTGCGGCGATTGGTTTGGATGAAGTTGACTGGCACAGCAAGATAGAGCGGACCGCGCCAGACACATAGGCATCAGTGAATGCGCGACTTGCCCGGGTCTGTCTTATGGGCATACATCTTGAAATGTTTACCTGATGATAGGCTGGCAAGAGGCTCGACCGTTGTATCGTATTTGTCGATGTATGTTTTACCATCAACGGGTGACTTAAAGCTGTATGTAATTGTGTTACGATGATGAATATCTGACTTGGTGTAGCCAAACGCCTCTGCGGCCAATGGTGCTAGATCGCACTCCATGTACGCCATTTTGTCGGTTGCCTTTTCAGCCAGAAACTTCTTACCGTGTTCGACGTAGCACTCAATTTTGGCAGTTTTGATAACCGCATCAGTCTCGACATAATTCATTTTCTTATCTGTCTCAGATGCACCGTAGGCGACAGCCCCGGCTACGATCATTCCTGCATACACTTTCAATCTAAGCATTTTTTACCCCCTTGTTTGAACTCAACTTAACGGGGATTTGTTAAACGCACTCTAATGGTACAACCTGATCTTGATTGATGGTAAAAAATGGATTTCCAAAATTGGAAAATTTCGCTGTTGCAGGCGATGTGACCTTGAACAAAAGCTGTATTCCCAGAAGGCATTATTGCATTCTATTAAAGCTGTTGCGTTAGATAAAAATCACGAAATTTTGGATCCATGTTTGCCTTGGAAACATCACCGTTCGCCCACGCCAAGACCTTTTTGTCCATGATCCGATACCAAAGCGGGGGGATATGGGCGAGAAAATAGCAGCCGGGATAGCCACTCGGCAAGCGTGGCAGTTCCTTGAAATTGCGTAATGATTGGTAGGGGCGCAGTGGATTGGCGTGATGGTCTGAATGGCGCTGCAAATGGAATAACATCAGGTTTGATGCGATGTGGTTGGTGTTCCATGAATGATGTGGTTGGCAAGGCTCATATTTGCCATTTGGCAATTTTTGGCGAAGCAGACCATAGTGCTCCACATAGTTTGCCAGCGTTAATTGAAGCCAACCGACAAAGTGGTGGATTAAAATAAACGGTAGGATTATCCAACCCAGGGCATAAATCAAAATGGACGCAATCGCGATTGTTATAGCATAACCTTGAAGCAAATCATTTTGCCACACCCAAAACCCAATACCCTTTTTAGCGAGGCGTTCGCGCTCCATCCGCCATCCGCGCAGCGCTGTTCCGGGCAGTTCACGCAACGCGAAGCTATATACATTTTCGCCAAGCCTCGCGGATGCCGGATCTTCCGGCGTGGCAACAAGCATATGGTGTCCGCGATTATGTTCAATACAAAAATGGCCATAACCTGTAAGCGCATTGATAAGTTTTGCGCCCCATTGGTCCAGTTTGTTTGGTTTGTGGCCGAGCTCATGGCCGACCGTGAGCGCACTGCCGGAGGCAACGCCTGTGCCAAGGGTGAGTGCTAACATCGCCCACAACGGCAAGCCGAAGGACGCAATTGCAATCATTGCGGCGATAAAGCTGGCGTAGAATACGGGCAGAGAGGCAAATAACAAAATGCGGTAAAATTGATCGCTGGAAAGTTGCTCGATTATGTCCTCGGGCGGATTATTAGAGTCCTCGCCAATCCACCAATCAAGCAGAGGCACAAGGCCGAAGTAGATCGCAACCGGTAGCAGCGCATAGAGTGGCTGGTTGGTTACTAATAGTAGGATGACGCTCAAAAGCGGCATGGAGGGAGAGATGACAGACAAAAGCCAAAGATAGCGTTTGCCGTCACGATATTCTATGCGTTCGCCGCTTGCGGATTTGCTAACAAAAATCATCATCAAAGATTGGCGCAATTATTCTAATAGTCAATCCGGTGTCCGCTTACGCCGGGCGAGATAATTTGCCACTTGCATCATCGTGTTGATCTGATAAATGCAGAACCGTAACGTTCGTTACGGTAATATGAGTAACCAATTCATGACCATTCATGTTGACAGCGAAAGCCTGAGCGAACGCCAAATGGCGGTGCTTGAGGCGACGCTTGCGGTGATGGTGGAGGAGGGCGATGCGCTGACGATGACTTCCGTTTCGCGCCGTGCGTCTTGCTCCAAGGAAACGCTGTATAAGTGGTTCGGTGACCGTGATGGATTGCTCACTGCCACCGTGCGCTGGCAGGCGAGCAAGGTGCATGTGCCGACGATTGATAAAGCGACGATTACGCTTGGCACGCTGACAGATACGCTGGAGCATTTTGCCCGCGATTGGCTGGGCGTCATTTCCAGTGATACGTCGATTGCGCTGAACCGCATGGCGGTTAGCCATGCAGGTTCCGGCAAGACCAATCTTGGTGCTATTGTTTTGAAAAACGGTCGCCAAGCTATGGGCCGACGGCTTGAGCCGGTGCTGAAGGCCGCGCGGGATGCGGGGCTTTTAAGTTTCGATAATGCGGATGATGTGTTCCGCACTTTTTTTGGTCTCGTGCTTCGAGACAATCAAATTCGTCTTCTGCTTGGGGACGATATTAAACTCGCTGTGCCGCAAATTTCGGCTGATGCCATGCGGGCGACGCGGCAGTTCTTGGCCCTCTATGGGCTTAACACAACACCAAAACGGGAAGGATAAATCCATGCGTGTTTATTACGATCGCGATGCCGATCTCAATCTTATCAAGTCCAAGAATGTTGTTATCGTTGGTTACGGTTCACAGGGCCGCGCTCATGCGCTGAACCTCAAGGATTCAGGCGCCAAGGAATTGCGCGTGGCTCTCAAGGCTGGTTCGCCAACCGCTGCCAAAGTTGAAGCTGATGGCCTAAAAGTGATGACTGTTGCGGAAGCTGCCAAGTGGGGCGATTTGCTGATGATGGCAACGCCAGATGAATTGCAGGCCGACATTTGGAAGGCAGACATTGCCGCCAACATTCGCCCCGGTGCTGCGATTGCGTTTGCGCATGGTTTGAACATTCACTTCGGCCTTATTGAAGCGCCAAAGAACATTGACGTTGTGATGATCGCGCCAAAGGGCCCTGGCCACACCGTGCGCGGTGAATATCAAAAGGGCGGCGGCGTGCCTTGCCTTATCGCTGTTCATCAGGACGCTTCCGGCAATGCCCATGACATGGCTTTGTCTTACGCTTGCGGCGTTGGCGGCGGTCGTTCCGGCATTATCGAAACCACATTCCAAGAAGAGTGCGAAACCGATTTGTTTGGCGAGCAAGTTGTTCTTTGCGGCGGCTTGGTTGAGCTTATCCGTGCTGGTTTTGAAACGCTGGTTGAAGGCGGCTATGCCCCTGAAATGGCTTACTTTGAATGCTTGCATGAAGTGAAGTTGATCGTGGATTTGATCTATGAAGGCGGCATTGCCAACATGAACTACTCCATTTCCAACACCGCCGAATGGGGCGAATACGCCACCGGCCCGCGCATCATCACGGCAGAAACCAAGGCTGAAATGAAGCGCGTTTTGACCGACATTCAGACCGGCAAGTTCACATCCGAGTGGATGCAAGAATGGAAATCCGGCGCCGCCCGCTTCAAAGGCATCCGCCGCATGAACGACAAGCACCAGATCGAAGAAGTAGGCGAAAAGCTGCGCGCCATGATGCCATGGATTGGCAAGAACAAGCTGGTTGACCGCGCGCGGAACTAAGTTTTGGCGATTGAGATTAGTGAGAAGGGCGGTCGATTGGCCGCCTTTTTTGTTTTTTTCAAAAAGTGCTAGCTGCATTTGGTGCCAAAAAAAGGCAATAAATCTCCATATCCCCAGATAATTGTACCCAACAGACCCAAAAATGGAAGCAAAAACATAGGTTCAAATGGTCTGATTTTATTCAGCGGCCCACCATCTAGATACCCACCCTTGGGTTCGTGCCAAGCCGTAAGCGCATATAGTGCAGCAGAGATAAATGTTATCATTGCACCGCTTCGTTGAAAGTTTATGCCGCATTCACTCTTTAATGCCCAAATTGTGTGAATAATGACCGATAACAGTGTGAATGCCAGCGCCAAACGTGGGGCAAGAAAATTAACGGTTCGTCGCTTCATCCAAGGATAGGTATCTTTTTCAGACCAACTCAAAATCACTATTATGCAATGTCTAAAGTGAAATGACTCTTCGTCATGAGGAACTTTTAAAGTCATGTGTTCGGTTTTCTCTGTTTCTATTCAGAATTTTCTCTTATCGAGAAATCTAAACCAACTCCACCCTCAACTCCCGCCCGACGATCTTCGCCGCTCTCTGCAATGTCTCCAGTGCTGTATTGTTACTAAGCGGATTCAGGATGCGGTCAAGTTGTGCGCGGCTGGTTTCCATGAGTTCTGCCATGCGCACGTTGGTGATTTTCTTAAGTCGCATTTCCTCGCTGAGCTGCCACACGATTACTTTTTTTGCAGCTGATAGCGTAGACTCTTGAAGGATGCCTTCTGCCTCAAGCCAATCTTCAATTGGTGAGCCATTTTGTGCTTTGTTTAAGTTCATTGTGTCACGAAGCCTTCCCATGCCGCTCATCCAGCTCATCCAAAGTCTTCAATCCCAATGCCTTATCGCCTCGGCTTGCCCGAATAGGAAACCGATTTTCAGTATCAAATTCGACGATGGCTTTGGTAGAAAATTCTTCAAACAATTTGTTGAGACTGATGCCCCGTGCGGCTGCAAGCGTCTTGAGGCGCTCGTGCTGATCGTCGGCCAGGCGTATGGTGAGAACACTCACTTCAATGATGTCCTTTCTTTAAAAATCCTGCTGTATCTAAATAACTGATGTTGGTAAAACTCTGAGAGCCGAGAAATTGTAGGTCTTATGGCAATTTCCAAGCTAGGCAATTAGGCTTTTTCATCAAATGAATACATCATCAACCTGCCATTACCCACCAATCTTCATTGCGAACGGCTCGGCTGTGGCGTAACGTTTTTTGTACCATCATTTAACAAGATATCCCAATATGCAAACGGACATCACATTCTGGATTATCGCCATTATCGCTGCGGTTTGCATTGGTGCTTCCAAGGGCGGGTTGCCGATGGTTGGTCTGCTTGCTGTTCCACTTTTGTCGATGAAAATGTCACCGGTTATGGCAGCGGGTATGACGCTCCCAATCTATATTATTAGCGATTGGTACGGGCTTTGGATCTATCGCAAGGAATATAGTTTGCGAAACATTCAAATTATTGCGGGCGCTGCTGTGATTGGCATACTCGTTGGCTGGGCGACCGCTTCCATTACCAGCGAAAACTTGGTGAAGTTTTTTGTCGGCGTTATCGGCCTGTATTATTGCGTGGATTTGTTCATCAAATCGCGGCGTAGCACACCGCCCGCAACGCAGTCTGCGGATGTGCCGAGGGGCGTGTTTTGGGGGGCTATTGCGGGCTTTACCAGCTTTGTGTCCCACGCTGGCGGGGCGCCGTTTCAGATGTATGTACTGCCGCAAAAGCTTACAAAGATGGTCTATGCCGGCACAGCGACAATTACGTTTGCGCTCATTAATCTGGTGAAATTGCCACCCTATTGGATGCTCGGACAAATCAATTTAAGTAGCGTAGAAATGGCGGCAAAGCTCACGCCAGTTGCGCTGTTTGGTGCATGGGGCGGCTATCATCTTACCCGCATCCTGCCTGAAAAACTATTCTATCGCTTTGTCGAGGTGGCACTGTTCATTTTGTCTGTAAAGCTGATTTACGACGCGATCACTGGCTGGCTTTAGCGACGGGGAAAAGAAACGACTATTTCTTTATCAAGCATCGATTCCTATTTGCATTTCCCAAGACGCCACATTTCCGGGGGTAAAAATTCCTGCACTTTCTCTGGTTCACTATAGTAAACTATGGGCCCCATATCCGGCGTGAGAATGGCTTCAGGCGCCGGGCTGCCCTTATTGGGGAGCTCGAGTGTTGTAAAATTTTTATCGTATAGGAAAAGGTGAAAGTCTGTGTCCCCGGGCGCGTCTTTCCAACCCGGCACCATGTAATTTAGTGAATATCCATTCGAGGCGGTCATAGAAAACTTGAATTCTCTTGTGGGCGTTTTCACCGTTGCCTCAAGATCACTCCAAGAGTTGGGCTCGCTCGCTGGACGAAACGTCAGGGTGAAGCCAGCAGCATTTGGCTGAATATAGGTTGCCGTCTCAATGGAGCAGTCTGCCGCGCGAGCATTTGATATCAATCCAACGAGAATTAGCGCGGGGCTGGCGAACAATAAATTCATAGACTTATCTTTCAAGAACGAGAATATCTAATTTGGATTCAAATTTTGGTGCAGGAAATTCGAGCACAAGCTTGTTTTTGCCGCGCCGCGTAACGATTGCAACTTGGTCTTGCTGCCGGTCTTGGCCATATTTACGCGGTGGATCATTGTTGACATGGCCGGCGCCGAGGAAAGTCATTTCTGTGGATGAATTTGTGTAAAACCTTCCTGTGACACGCTGCGAGCCGGATGTTTTTTCCAAGTACCAGCCTGAGCCATCGTCGGTTATTTTGCATTTGAAGTTGGCATAGACTGTGAGCGGGAGCAGGCCACCGACTTTGATAACGCGGCAGCGCCATTTGCCTATGGCATCAAAATCGCCCTGAGTAGGGAGGGGTTTTCCCGAAAGTGCTTTGCCAAGCACTTTCAAATCAGCGGCAGAGCCACCAGCTTTCGCTTCCGCCAATGCTTCGGCTTCTGTCTTTTTGAAATCAGCTAGACGTGCTTTGTCAGGCTTGGAAATCAGTCTATCCAAATCTCCGTCTGCAAGCGCCGGGCTGGCGGCGAGTAAGATCAGCAGGGCTGTTAAATGTGTTTTGCGCATGAACAACTTTCAGTGTTAACTGTGCCAAAATCATGGCCTGAGACGGGCTTGCGAACAAGAGATAAATTGATGAGCCACGCCGCCGATATTGCAAGAATACTTGAACAGGAACGGCTGCTTGTTGTCAGCAATTTCACGGAAGCCGATGCATTCGCGATTGGCAACGCCATTCGAGAGATTGTAGCATCTGAGGGCAAGGGTGCGCTGATTGAAGTGCGGCTGTGGGACCGCCAGCTATTTGTTTGCGCCATGATTGGCACTAGCACAGACAATGTCGAGTGGGTACGACGTAAGGTGAATGTTGTACAACGGTTCCTGACATCAAGCTACCGCAAGGCGCTTGAGATGAAAGAAGCGGGCGCTAACTTCGATGCCGTACGAGGCGTGAACCCGCTGGACTATGCGGCAGCAGGCGGCGGATTTCCTATTCGCATTAAAGGCGGCCCTATCATCGGCGCAATCACGGTATCCGGCCTGCCGCAACGGGACGATCATCGAGTGGCGGTGCAGGCGCTTGCTGCACATTTGGGCTTGGACTATGCCGCAATAGCACTAAGCTGATCTAAGTTGTGCCGTTTTGGTGCAAATTCACTTGGCACGACCTTCGCATAACGTTATCCAAACAGGAGAACGCGCAATGTTACTTTCCGGCAACCAAGAAAAGATGTCTTTATCAACCACTTCAAAAGTTCATTATGAAGGCATTGAACGTCGCGGCGAGCATCGCCGCCGCATTTTAAAGGGGGCTTTGGTCAAGTTCAATAATGGCTTTGGAAATCTTGAATGTGTGATGCGGGACATGACCTCTGGCGGAGCGCGTATTTCAATGGGCCACACCTCGGGAATGCCCTCGCGTGTGGAGTTGCAGGTCGCGGGCGAGAAGACGGCGATTGAGGCGCTGGTACATTGGCGCACACCGCGCGATTTTGGCGTTAGTTTTCTGTTGAGAGGCCAGTAAGTTCTCCATATTCCTCACGTTACTGTTGTGTTTTCTTGCGCTCGTTCGTAGGGAATGGAACTAGGATTTCTTGGGGATATGCCGGTGGATGATCTATTTTCAGTAGCGGGTAAGTCCGTGCTCATTACGGGTGGATCTTCCGGTCTTGGCTTGCAGATGGTCCGGCTTTTTTTGATGCGTGGTGCTAAAGTTTGTTCCGTGGCAACGCATCACGACCCGATAATTGTCTCTGATGTAAAAGCGCTAGTGCAAGGCACTGCTGAGATTTGCTTTATTGAGGGCAACTTGAGGGAGGATAGCGACGTCAAGCGGGTGTTTGACGAGGCGCATAACGCCCATGGCGTATCAGAAATTTTGTTCAATAACGCCGGTGTTTCGCTGCGAAGCCGCGTGCTGGACGTTACGCGCGATGAATGGTCTGGCGTTATGGATATTAATTTGAAAGCCATGTTTTTCGTGGCACAAGAAGCTGCCCGGCGAATGATAGAAGCCAAAATTTCAGGATCAATTGTTAACATGACCAGCGTACTGGCCCAACGCGCGATGACAGGGACAGTGGTTTATTCCGCATCGAAGGCGGCACTCAGCCAAATGACAAAGTCATTGGCGTTTGAACTTGCCGGCAACGGCATTCGCGTAAACGCTATTGCGCCAGGTTGGTTTGAGACACGCATGACTTCGGAGTTTTTGAACGGCGGGGCGAAAGCTTTTTTGAAAAGCGTGAATCCGATGCGCCGTCTTGGGGAAGATGGTGACTTGGATGGCGTGGCACTGTTGCTGTCATCTAAAGCAGGGCGCTATATGACGGGGACGATCATCACGGTTGATGGCGGGCAGAGCCTTAGCGGCTAGAAAGTTATATTAATGTCGGTACGCATTGCTACGTTCAACGTTGAAAATCTGATGCGCCGATTCGATTTTTCCGGCTTTCAGCAGCATGGCGATGTTGATCGGTCTTTGATGCTGTTTGATATTCATGATGACCGTCAATACCGCGAGTTGGAGCAGGCACGGCTCGTTGCGCTGACGGACGATACGCGCCAACTTACCGCGCTGGCGATTGCCGATACCAAAGCGGATATATTGTGCCTGCAGGAGGTCGATGATATCGATGTTTTGAAGGCTTTTGAATATGGCTATTTATTCAAAATGGTTGGAGATGGCTATAAACAAAAGTTTCTGATTGAAGGTAACGATAGCCGTGGCATTGATGTTGCCGTGATGATGAGGGACGTAACGCGCGACGGGGAGACTTTGGAGTGCGTACGAGTGACCAGCCACGCAGCGCTGACCTTTGGCGAGCTGGGGCTTTATACGGAAGGCGTGGCCGCGCTTGGTATAAAAGATAGCGAACGGATCTTCCGGCGTGATTGTCTCGAATTAGACCTGTTGGTTGGTGGTAAACCACTTACGTTGTTTGTAACTCATTTAAAGGCTATGGGTCCGCCACGTAATGGCGTTGAGGGCAGGTTAGCGACGCTGCCGGTGCGAGTGGCCGAAGCTAGTGCCATTCGCCATATTATTACGCAGAAATTTGGTGTCGGGCAGAGCGCCAACCACAGCTGGTTGCTATGCGGCGATTGCAATGACTATAATGAAAAGATTGCAGTGTCCGAGGATGCACAGGGTGGTCAGAGATTTGAGCACACAGTTGATGACAATAACGCCTTAAAAATTCTAATGGCAGACGGGTTTTGTGAAAGCCTTGTGGCACGTCGGGAAGCGCTAGATCGCTGGACTAATTACCACTCGCGCGGACCTAAAGAGCGGCATTTATGCCAGTTGGATTATATGTTTGCATCACCCAAATTGGCGCAAGACAATGCCAGCGCCAAGCCGGATATCATACGCGGCGGGCAGCCCTTCCGCGCGATTTTCCC
>JAYSWX010000077.1:0-53818 GCA_043717855.1 Phyllobacterium sp. | reverse complement strand
GTGTGTGGCGATGTCACACATTAAATCTTTAGAAGGCAGGACCACACACCCGGCTTCCCCAAAGATTTTACAATAGCCAGACCGGAAACGGGGCGTGGCAACGAGGAAGGCTGCTCTTTGACAATGCTTTGTATATTTGCGCTAAACCGCGCGTATAGGCAAAACTCTGTCCGGCGCGCGGTGACCGTCAAACATTGTTTTGATATTGATGATGACCTTTTCGCCCATATCAATACGGGCTTCCATCGTGGCCGAACCCAAGTGTGGCAGCAGGATGATTTTACCCTTGTCTGCCAGTTTCAGGAGTTTGGGATTAATAGCGGGCTCGTGCTCAAACACATCCAATCCGGCACCGGCCAGCTTGCCATCGACAATCATCTTAATCAGCGCTGCCTCGTCAATAATATCACCGCGCGCAGTGTTTACAATGTAAGCTGACGGCTGCATTAGCGCCAGTCGCCGCGCTGAAATTAGATGGAAAGTGCCCGGCGTCGATGGGCAGTTGATGGAAATTATATCCATGCGCGCCAGCATCTGATCGAGGCTTTCCCAGAAAGTAGCCTCAAGTTCGCTCTCTGTTTTCACGTCAATACGCTGGCGATTGTGGTAGTGGATTGAGAGACCAAAAGCCTTCGCCCGTCTTGCTACAGCCGTTCCAACGCGGCCCATGCCGACGATGCCGAGGCGTTTGCCGCGAATGCGGCGGCCCAGCATCCATGTTGGTGACCAGCCACTCCATTTGCCGGAGCCGCGTAGCACGCTGGCACCCTCAGTCAAGCGGCGCGGGACCGCCAAAATCAGCGCCATCGTCATATCTGCGGTGTCTTCGCTCAAAACATTTGGTGTATTGGTAACAGTGATACCCTTTTTAGCAGCGGCTTCCACATCAATATTATCGACGCCATTGCCGAAGTTAGCGATGAGCTTTAAGTTGGGACCAGCGCCTGCGATGAGTTCCGCCGTAATCTTGTCCGTGACAGTTGGCACGAGAACATCAGCTTCGGCCATAGCGGCAGCGAGAGCGGTATTATCCATCGGCAAATCTGTATCGTTCAGCCGTGCATCAAAAAGTTCAAACATACGGGTTTCGACCGGGTCCGGCAGTTTGCGGGTGATGATAACGAGCGGCTTTTTCTTCAACGTCATTTTTTGCTCTTTTTAACGATCTCGTTGAGACCTCTTTAACCAAAACGCGCGAAGCTACAATCGTGTTTCGGTTTTCATTCTCTAGCAAGTAGGAAGCCTAAACTCAAAAGAAAACACAAGGTCGAATGTTTCGAGTTTTCCGGCCTTAGCAGCGTCACGAGAGATTGCCATGTTCCCAGTTCAGTCCCTGTTGCGCGTTAGCTTTTGCTGCGCGATTTTGACATCAATATTCAGTGTTTGCTCCGCACAAGCCGGAGAAGCGCAAGCTGCCGTTATGGGCCCGAGCGGGCTGCCGCTGCCCCGTTTTGTCTCACTAAAATCAAACCGTATCAATCTTCGAGTTGGTCCCGGCCGTGATTATGCTGTGCAGTGGCTTTACTTAAAGCCGGGCCTGCCCGTTGAAATCGTGCAGGAATATGACAATTGGCGCCGCATCCGCGATTCGGAAGGGACAGAGGGCTGGGTGTTACAGACACTATTATCCGGCAAGCGCGGTGGAATTGCAGCGCCTTGGGGCAAAGACGTCTCAGCCGACCCGATATCGCTTTTTGATGAAGCTGATGACAAAGCAGTTGTGACGGCGCGCCTCGAATCTGGCGTACTCGGTAAGGTCACGGGTTGTGACGGCGCGTGGTGCAAGTTTGAAACTAGCGGACACGATGGTTTTGTTCGCCAGACGGATATCTGGGGCGCATATCCAGGTGAGGTATTTGACAATTAACGGGTAGATGCTAGGCGCTTATTTTGCGCCGCAAGCGCACGATCACATCAACATGAACTATTTCATAACCTTCGGGTGCGACCGGGATACTTCCCACGGTCATTGCACCGTCAGGAATATCAATAACTTCGTTGTCGCCCTCAACCAAGAAGTGGTGGTGATTGGAAACATTGGTATCAAACCACGTCTTTGAGCCATCCGTTGAGAGTGTGCGCAGGATGCCAGCTTGGGTGAACTGGTGCAAATTATTGTAAATTGTAGCTAACGATACAGGGATTTGGGCAGCACTCGCCTCCGCTTGCAAGCTTTCGGCGGTGAAATGCCGGTCTCCGTAACGGAAAATCAAGTTCGCAAGGTCGCAACGCTGGCGCGTCGGCCGCAGGCCTACGACACGCAAACGATCTTCTATCGATAGAGGCGTAGCACCGTGCACCGCGATTTTCCTTAAACTCACCAAATATTACGTTAGTATATATAGACTTGCACCTAATCTTGCAATGTTGCGAAATGGCGCACACTGCGCTGCGCCGCTCACAATAAATTAAGACAAAGGTCATGGAAACCGGTGTGCAGTGGTTTTATAGCCAGATTGTCTGTGTTAGTGAACTCAGACGCGATTACGTTATTTGAGCATTTTTAGGGGCACGACAGAAGAATGGCAACGCAAAAATCAAGCTATGGGTATGAAGAGCTACTGTCATGTGGACGCGGCGAGATGTTTGGTCCGGGCAATGCACAGCTTCCCGCCCCCCCTATGCTGATGTTTGACCGTATTACGGATGTATCCGAAACTGGCGGCGCTTTTGACAAGGGTTATATTCGCGCCGAACTCGACATTAAGCCGGACCTTTGGTTCTTCCCTTGCCATTTCATTGGCAACCCTATCATGCCCGGCTGTCTCGGTCTTGACGCGATGTGGCAATTGACTGGCTTTTATCTTGGCTGGCTTGGCGAACCCGGCTATGGAATGGCGCTTTCCACAGGGGAAGTTAAGTTCAAGGGTATGGTAACGCCCAATACAACGTTGGTGGAATACGGTATCGACTTCAAGCGTGTCATGCGCGGGCGTTTGGTACTTGGCATTGCTGACGGATGGGTCAAAGCTGATGGCGAACTGATCTATACCGCCACAGATTTGAAGGTTGGACTGTCGAAAGTCAGCTCCGCTACAGCCTCCTAAGCTTGAGACTGACTGAAAGGAATATGCCATGAGACGTGTTGTGGTAACAGGTATGGGAATTGTTTCATCCATTGGAAACACTGTCCAAGAGGTTCTAACATCGCTTCAAGAAGCAAGGTCCGGCATTTCACGGGCAGAGGACCATATACGGCTCGGTTTCCGTTGCCACGTTCAAGGTGCGCCGTCGTTAGACCCTGAAACATTGGTCGACCGCCGCGCGATGCGCTTCCACGGACGTGGCACGGCGTGGAACCATGTGGCGATGGACCAAGCCATTTTGGACGCCGGTCTCGAGCCGCATGAAGTTTCCAACGAGCGTACCGGCATCATAATGGGCTCTGGCGGCCCTTCGACCAAAACAATCGTCGAATCGGCAGATATAACCCGCGAAAAGGGCCCAAAGCGTGTTGGTCCGTTTGCTGTGCCAAAAGCTATGTCATCAACAGCGTCGGCCACTTTGGCGACTAATTTCAAAATTAAAGGCGTCAACTATTCAATTTCGTCGGCATGTGCGACATCTAACCATTGCATTGGCAATGCTTATGAAATGATCCAATGGGGCAAGCAGGACCGCGTGTTTGCCGGCGGCTGTGAGGATTTGGACTGGACACTTTCCGTTTTGTTTGATGCCATGGGTGCAATGTCTTCAGACTTCAATGATCGTCCAAGCATTGCTTCCAGAGCCTATGACAAAAACCGCGACGGGTTTGTTATCGCCGGAGGTGCAGGCGTTTTGGTGCTTGAAGAGCTGGAAATGGCCAAGGCGCGCGGCGCTAAAATATACGCCGAGATTACCGGCTATGGCGCGACATCCGACGGTTATGACATGGTGGCGCCATCCGGAGAAGGCGCTGCACGCTGCATGAAAATGGCGATGGCGACTGTCAAAGGCACAGTCGGCTACATCAACCCGCACGCTACATCGACGCCTGTTGGCGACCGTCAGGAAATCGTCGCAATCCGTGAAGTATTCGGTGCAAACATTCCGCATATTTCGGCAACGAAGTCGCTGACCGGGCATTCATTAGGCGCGACCGGTGTACAAGAAGCGATCTATTCCATGCTGATGATGAACAATAACTTCATTTGTGAAAGCGCCCATATTGAAGAGATCGATCCAGATTTTGCTGATCTGCCAATCGTGCGCAAGCGCATTGATAACGCGAAATTAGACACCGTGCTTTCTAACTCATTCGGGTTTGGCGGGACAAATGCGACGTTGGTATTTCAACGTCTTGATAGATAAGTCCTGAAAACGGGATCGGGGAGAGACAAATGACTAGACTCATGGCTGGCAAACGCGGGCTGATTATGGGCGTTGCAAACGACCATTCGATTGCATGGGGTATTGCAAAAGAACTCGCCGCGCATGGAGCGGAACTGGCATTCACCTATCAAGGCGATGCTTTTGGCAAGCGCGTTGCGCCGCTTGCAGCAGAAGTTGGCTCAGACTTTCTCATACCCTGCGATGTTGAAGATATTACCTCTGTAGATGGTGTTTTCGAGGCGATTGAAAAGCGCTGGGGCAGCTTGGATTTCGTGGTTCATGCAATCGGTTTTTCTGACAAAAATGAACTTAAGGGCAGGTATGTAGACAATACCACACGCGATAACTTCACTAAGACTATGGTGATTTCCGCCTATTCATTTACTGAAGTGGCGCAACGCGCCGGACGCTTGATGAAGGACGGGGGCTCGCTACTCACGCTCACTTATGGTGGCTCCACCCGCGTGATGCCTAATTACAATGTTATGGGCGTGGCGAAAGCTGCACTTGAGGCAATGGTGCGCTATCTGGCTGCTGACTTTGGCCCCGATAATATTCGTGTCAACGCAATTTCCGCCGGTCCAATCCGAACGTTGGCAGGTGCCGGCATTAGCGATGCACGAGCGATGCTTAACTATCAATCGCGCAACGCCCCACTGCGCCGGACTGTGTCTATTGACGATGTTGGCAGGTCCGCGCTGTATTTGCTGTCTGACCTTTCAAGCGGTGTTACAGGCGAAATTCATTATGTTGATTCCGGCTATAGCAACATGTCGATGCCAACGCTCGATGAACTGAAGCGCTTTGATTCGCTCTAAATTAGAAATTTGCTAACCATTATATTCATTAGTTGTTGTTGCAACGAATTGGTGGCTAGCGAACTAAGGCGCGATTAACATCTCCCCACCATAGTCCAACTAAATCGGGGCGGGTTGTTGGGCAATGTATACACGCATAAAAAAAAGTCATCGAGCGCTAACTATCGCGGCCAGTGGCTTTGGTGGTGGTATGCTCGGCCTCTGGGCGCTTAACTTAGCCGGAACTCTTTCGTCGTTCCAACAAATCCCGATTTCTACGATTGGTGGAATGGTTGCCGGGCTTTCAGCACTTTGTGCGAGCACGGCGTCGGTAGCGTTTTTCTCAGGCATTGATGAAAATGAATCGCACGTCAGAAGGACTGCGATGATTGATCCGTTGACTGATTTGTTTTCGAAATCCGGCTTGATAGAACTGGTTGAAAAGCAGCTATCCAGTTCAAAAAACGACAGTCGCCGTGTTTTTCTGCTCGATGTTGAAATTGACCGATTTAAGGATTTCAACGACATTCATGGATTCAGTGCAGGCGACGATCTCATTCGACAGGTGGGCAACCGCATCGAAAAGCTAGCGGGCGCTATCGGGCAAGTGGGCCGCTTTGGTGGCGGCGAATTTGGTCTCATATTGGAAACAAGCGAAAACTCGGATGAAATTGAAGCGGTTTCTGATCATCTTATCGAAGTGCTGTCGGGAACATACTTGGTAGGCGGCATCGTTGCAGCAATCACTTGCAGCTTGGGTATTGTAGAAATCACCCCTGGCAACACCGTCGCTGAAACAGTGCGCGGTGCGCATATGGCGCTCAAGCAAACACGACTTTCCGGTCGCGGTTGCTGGACAGTTTATTCCAACGATATGAGTGTGCGCGAAGATTTTCGGGGCTGGGTCGAAGTTGAAATGCGCGAAGCGTTGAAGCGCAACGAGTTTAGCCTGCACTACCAGCCGCAATACAATATTCTTGACGGCACTATCCGTGGGTTTGAGGCGCTTTTGCGATGGAAGCATCCACAACGAGGTTACATTCCGCCATTGGATTTTATCAGTATCGCCGAGGAAAATGGCTTCATAAACACGCTTGGCAGATGGGCAATATTGCAAGCTTGCCGCGATGCTATCCAATTCGAAGATGACATACCAATAGCCGTCAACATCTCGCCTGTGCAGTTCCTAAATGGTGATATTGTAAAAGTTGTCGCGGGCGCACTACAGAAGACTGGATTGGCACCGCATCGCTTGGAACTGGAAGTAACCGAATCCACCTTGATTGAAGATAGGACGCGTGCCGCCGAAGTGTTCGATAGTCTCGCTGCATTAGGCGTTTCCATCGCGATTGATGACTTTGGCACAGGTTATTCAAACTTGGGTTATCTTGCCGATCTTCCCTTCAAAAAACTAAAAATTGATAAGACATTCATAGATCGCATCGAAAAAGATATGCATATAGCGCAAATTGTTTCTGCCATAATTGCGTTGGCGCGAGCTCTGGGGGCAACGGCGGTAGCAGAAGGCGTTGAGACCGAAAATCAAGAGGTTTTGCTTCGTGCGGCAGGTTGTACGGTAATTCAGGGCTTCTTGCACGGCAGGCCGCAGGCGCTCCAACACGCACGTTTGGTTCGGGCGCTGCCTGTAAAACATTTGAATACGCAAAGTGGTGGCGGCACATTTTCGCAGGATGCAAAAATTGCCAAAGTTGCCTAAAAAGCAATCTTTTCCTCGAAAGCACAATTAAGCTTTTGCCCTTAGTGTAATCTGATAGAGGGAATACAATGGTGCAGATTACGAAGATAGGACGTGACAGGCTGTTCAAAGCAACCACTGTGCTTGCCTCAGCATTCGGGGGCGCAAGTCTTGGTATCTGGGCGTTTGCTATAGGACTTGGTGCGGAAGCAGGCTCGAATGCTATTGCGTCTAACATCATTATTGGCGGCTTATCGGCACTCGCCGCTTCTGGCTGCGCTCTTGCTTTTTTTCAGGGCATTGATGCCCATGCATCAGCGCTTCTCACTGCATCAGCTACTGATACATTGACAGGTATCGCATCCCGTCGGCAGTTTTTGATGGATATCGACCGTGTGTCCCTTGCGCGGCAACAAACTGGCAATACGACCTATTTTATTGATCTGGAATTGGATCGCTTTAAGCAGATCAATGATGCACTCGGTTATCGCACTGGCGACCAACTAATCAGCGAAGCTGTTAAGCGCATTCAGTCTTGCCTTCCAGCGAATGCTATTTTTGGTCGTCTTGGTGCTTGCGAGTTCGGTATTGTGATTGGCGATGAGTTTGCGGTGCCTGCGTTGGAGATTGTTCTCGACGCTCTGGTAGCAAAGGTTAGCGAACCGTACTTGATTGATGACAGGCGGGTTATTCTTTCGCTTTCTGCCGGTGTTACGGAAATCGCTAAGGATCATCTTGAGCAGGCGGCCATTCTAAGACGATCCAATTTGGCACTGCATCGCTCACGGGCCAAAGGTCGCAATCAATGGACATTGTTTGAGCCGGAGTTTGGCCGAGTGGCCGATCATCGCCGCTGGATTGAAGCTGAGATGCAAGGCGCGCTTGATCGCAAAGATTTTGAGCTCCACTATCAGCCGCAACTTGATTTGACGACGGGCATCATTGTTGGTTACGAGGCGCTGGTTCGGTGGCGTCATCCTGAAAAAGGTCTTATTCCGCCAATCGAGTTCATACCTGTAGCGGAAGAAACCGGACTTATTGCGCCACTGGGCGATTGGGTTTTAAGACAGGCTTGCGCCGATGCACTAAACCTCCCGGAGCATAGTTTTGTTGCGGTCAATCTGTCACCCGCGCAGTTTCTGTTAAGTGATATGGTGGCGACAGTAAAAAAGGCACTTCTGGATACGGGCCTTCCAGCAAAGCGCCTTGAGCTCGAAATTACCGAAAGCCTGCTTATGGAAGACCGTGAAAAGACCGCGCTTATCCTTGGCGAATTTGCCCGTATGGGTGTTTCTGTGGCAGTCGATGATTTCGGCACGGGTTACTCAAATTTGACCTACCTTGCTGATCTTCCGTTCCAAAAGCTAAAGATCGACCGATCCTTCGTCAACCGCATGGAAAAAGAGGGCAACACGGGCGCGATTATTTCGACAATTGTCGGCCTTTCGCGGGCCCTTGGCGTACACACCACAGCCGAAGGCGTGGAGACAGAAGGCCAAGCCACGTTGCTTCGTGCTGCTGGTTGCGATGTTGGGCAGGGTTATTTGTTTGGCCGCCCCGTGCCGATGGCCAAGCGTATATCTGAGTTAAGCGAAGCGACAGTCGCCAACCGTGCCGCGTGACGGCGCACCCTCACTTCGTTGCCCACAGCACCTTATAATAATTGTTCCTAGCAAGCTCACCCGTCTTGAAAAAACAGGCGCTTAAGGTTGCCTCATACGGCAGTGCGCGGTTGGCAACCAAGTATAGTTTACCGCCTTTGTGGAGCGCGTTGTGGGCATTGCGGATGATGGCGTTCCCTATACTTGGGTCTGCCGCCCTGCCCTGATGGAAAGGCGGGTTCATGATGATGGTATCGAAGTCGCCCTTGGCTTTTTCGCCGATCAGGTCTTGCCACAGGTAAGTTGTTGGCATCGCGGGGGCAATGTTCAGCATGTTGATTTTAGCGGCTTCAAGCGAGGCGTAGTCGGCTTCATAGAGCGCGATGGATTTCAGCGCTTTGCATTTAAGCGCGGCTTCTGCGGCCAGATAGCCCCAGCCTGCACAGAAATCGGCGATGTTGCCCTTCATATCGGCGGGCAGATGTTCGACCAAAAATGCGGAGCCTGGATCAATGTGTTGCGATGAAAACATGCCTGGCGCGGTCATGAAGCGACCGTCAACCAGCTCGTCTTGAGGCTCCTCAAATCGTGCTGAGCCGTGGTTTTCAAACCAAAATACCTTGGCGTGGTTTTTGGAGATATTGCCGGAAATTGCGAAAAGCTCGTTAATTTCTTTGGCGATAGGCGCGATGCCGTGAGTTTTTGCGCCTGAAACGAGAATGGTTCCGCCTGCTCTGACCCTATCCAGCGCTTGATTGAGAAAGGCGCGATTTTGGCCGCGATGGCGCGATAACAAAATTAGCGCGCCGCTGAACTCTCCATCTGGCAACACTGGCGAAACGTTGAATTTGGTTGATGTCAGCGCATTGAATGTGGGACGAAAGCCTTGCACGGCATGGAGATTTGGCTTTGCAACGTGGCAATCAAACGGCGGTATGACTGCACCCAGAAATAGCCAGCTGCCATCGCCTACTGAGACTTCCTCAGTTTCAAAAGGCAGGAAAAGGGTTTTTAGAGCGCCGTCATCCATGTGTTTTGTTCCATAAAATAACGGGCGCGATTAACTCGCGCCCGTTTTTGATTATCTGTAAGTGAATGGCTTATTCGCCAGCGTCGTCGGTCTTGGCCAATTCCTTGCCGGTTGCCTGATCGACAACCTTCATGGAAAGGCGCACTTTGCCGCGCTCATCAAAGCCCATGAGCTTGACCCACACCTTCTGGCCGTCTTTGACAACGTCAGTCGTCTTTTGAACGCGCTCGGAAGCCAATTGAGAGATGTGTACGAGGCCATCACGCGCGCCGAAGAAGTTGACGAATGCGCCGAAATCAGCGGTCTTCACAACTGTGCCTTCGTAAATCTGGCCAACTTCGGGCTCAGCAACGATGGAGTGAATCCACTTCTTAGCGGCTTCGATTTCCTTGGCGGAGGACGAGGCGATCTTTACTGTGCCGTCGTCTTCGATGTTGATTTTCGCGCCGGTCTTTTCGACGATTTCGCGAATGACCTTGCCGCCAGAACCGATAACATCACGGATCTTGTCGGTTGGAATGCTCATCATTTCGATGCGCGGTGCAAATTCACCCAGCTCGGAACGACCTTCGGTGATGGCGTTGCCCATTTCATGCAGAATATGGATACGGCCAGCCTTCGCCTGTTCCAAAGCGACCTTCATGATCTCTTCGGTGATGCCTTCGATTTTGATGTCCATCTGCAAGGCGGTGATGCCGTTTGCGGAACCGGCCACCTTGAAATCCATATCGCCGAGGTGATCTTCATCACCCAGAATATCGGACAGAACAGCGAAACGTTCGCCTTCCTTGATGAGGCCCATGGCGATACCAGCGACTGGGGATTTGAGCGGAACGCCTGCATCCATCAGTGCCAGCGATGTGCCGCACACAGTTGCCATTGAGGACGAGCCGTTGGACTCGGTGATTTCAGATACAGCGCGGATTGTGTAGGGGAACGCTTCCTTGGCTGGCAGCATTGGACGCACTGCGCGCCAAGCCAACTTGCCATGGCCGATTTCGCGGCGGCCGGGCGAGCCCATACGGCCGGTTTCACCGACTGAGTATGGAGGGAAGTTGTAATGCAGAAGGAAGGTTTCCTTGTACATGCCAGTCAATGAATCCACATACTGCTCATCTTCGCCTGTACCAAGCGTGGCAACAACGATGGCCTGAGTTTCGCCGCGTGTGAACAGGGCTGAACCATGGGTGCGTGGCAACAGGCCGACTTCCGACACGATCTTACGAACGGTAGAGAGGTCACGACCATCGATACGCGCGCCGGTATCCAGAATGTTCCAACGAACGATTTTGGCTTGCAACGACTTGAACACGATGCCGATTTGTTCGGCGGTGAACTTTGCATCTTCGCCTTCGGCTGGCGTAAACGCAGCCTTCACTTTAGCCTTGGCAGCATCAACAGCCACGTAGCGGGCCTGCTTGTCGATGATTTTGTAAGCTACGCGGAGGTCTTCCTCTGCTACTTTCAGCATTTCGGCTTCAAGTGCGGAGAAATCTTCCGGCGTGTATTCGCGGGCATCCTTGGCGGCTACTTCGGCCAGCTTGATTATCGCATCAAGAACCGGCTGGAATGAACGATGACCAAACATAACCGCGCCGAGCATGGTTTCTTCGTCAAGTTCTTTGGCTTCAGATTCCACCATGAGAACAGCATCGCCAGTACCGGCAACAACCAGATCGAGACTGGATTCTGGCATTTCATCGACGTTTGGATTGAGAACGTACTGACCATTGATGTAGCCAACGCGTGCGCCTGCAACCGGACCCATGAAGGGAACGCCGGAGAGCGTGAGCGCGGCGGAAGCGCCGATCAGCGAGATAATATCTGGATTGTTTTCCAAATCATGCTGCATAACAGTGATAACGACCTGTGTGTCGTTCTTGTAGCCATCTGCAAATAGCGGGCGGATTGGACGGTCGATCAGGCGCGAAACCAATGTTTCATTTTCTGAAGGACGGCCTTCGCGCTTGAAATAGCCGCCTGGAATTTTGCCGGCGGCGTATGTCTTTTCTTGGTAGTTCACTGTTAGCGGGAAAAAGTCTTGACCCGGCTTTGGCGACTTTGCTGAAACGACAGTGGCGAGAACAACTGTCTCGCCGTAAGTAGCGAGAACTGCGCCGTCAGCCTGACGGGCGATCTTGCCGGTTTCTAAAATGAGCGGACGACCGCCCCATTGGATTTCCACTTTGTGGTGATTGAACATATCTTGTCCTTTACAAAAGCAAACCCGCGAGCCCGGAATTCATCCGCGCATCGTGCATGGTTTGCCTCTTCCGGTGCGTTCACCGGCGTTACGTTTTGTGGACGGGCCACGGGCAAGACAGCAGGGTGTCCTTGATACGGTCCGCAAACCTTGCGGGCATCCTGCAATCCTGCCCCATGGACAGGTCCGGCTTGTTTTCCGCAGTTGGGATAGACGCTGCGGGGCATCTGGATAGGTAACTACCCGAAAGATAAAAACCGGCGAAGCATGAAAGCCCCGCCGGTTTGAAAGGTTAGCGGCGCAGACCGAGCGTTGTAATCAACGTGGTGTAGCGTGCTTCATTCTTGCGCTTTAGATAATCCAGAAGCGAACGACGCTGCGAAACGAGCGCCAAAAGACCACGACGGGAATGGTTATCTTTCTTGTGGCCTTTGAAATGTTCGGTCAGGTTCGCAATGCGGTGAGACAAAATTGCGACTTGCACTTCAGGGGAACCGGTATCGCCAGCGGCTTGGCCGAATTCCTTGATGATTTCCTGTTTGCGTTCAGGCGTAATCGACATCGTAATATCCTTTATGTTGGAGGATTGGGGATGCCCATAGCCGGGATGTCGTCCAGCAAGGGCCGTGAAAACAAAGGGTTTAGCCAATGCTGCGGGGCGTATAGTGCATTTTTGAGGGAAATGGAAGGGGGATGGGGGTTGTATCAAAAAGGTAATTGCTCATGACGATTATGCTTTTTCCGAATGTGCATTTTGTAGTATTTGCCCCGATCATCGATCGCTTCCATAAATCTGTGTTGGCCCGCAGGCCATTGAAAATTGAGTGCAACTAGTCTATCAAAATCTACCTTGAGCGACGAAAACACTTCCGCCAACATTTCCTTATACTCGATTAGGGACTCTCTAATTCTGTCATTGAATTCAGATTCTGGATAGAATTTCATTTGGATCCAGTCGATGAAGATGTCGTGTCCTTTTTCGTTGATAAGGATTAAATCATCAAAGACGTACCCTCGATCAACAAAATTCATGTCGCTCAGAAAACTGTCACCAAAGTTGTGAATTGCGGCATTGATATTTTTGTATTTCACTTCGGCACCTTCCGCCCCGCCAGCACCAACACCGCCGCTCCCAGCACTCCCGACAGCAATGACCCCAGCAGCACACCAATCTTCACCGCATCGCCCAGCGCTTCGCCGCCGGGAAAAGCGAGCAGGCCGATGAACAGGCTCATGGTAAAACCCACGCCGCAGATTATGGCGACGCCGTAGATTTGGGCCCAGTTGGCGCCGGCTGGCATGATGGCGAGGCGGGAGCGGATGGCTAGCCATGTGCTGGCGAAGACGCCGAGTTGCTTGCCTGCAAACAGCCCTGCGGTGATGCCGATTGTTACCGGATCCAGCAGCTTTTCAAAGGTCACGCCCGCCAGCGAGACGCCCGCATTGGCAAAGCCGAAGATAGGGACAATGAGGAAGGCGACCCATTTGTGCAGGCCATGCTCCAATATGTGCAGCGGCGAGGTTTCGGTTTTGGTGATGGGAATTGTGAGCGCTAGAACCACGCCTGACAGCGTGGCGTGGACGCCGGAAGCGTGCATGAAATACCATAGCAGTGCGCCAAGAACCAAATAGGGACTGAGTATTTTCACGCCCGCGATGTTCATAATCGCCAGCACAAGCGTCACCATCGCCACGCCGCCGAGCATCATAACGTTAAGCTGTGCGGTATAGAAAATAGCAATGATGATGACCGCGCCGAGGTCATCCATGATTGCGAGGGCGGCGAGGAAAATCTTGAGCGAAGGCGGCACGCGCTTGCCGAGCAGCGAGAGTATGCCGAGCGCAAAGGCAATATCCGTGGCAGCGGGGATGGCCCAGCCTTTCAGCGTTTCGGGCGTTTGCGTGTTGAACGCTACATAGACCAACGCGGGCACGATCATGCCGCCCAATGCTGCGAATGCAGGCAGCGCGCGCTGCTTCCACGTGGAGAGTTCGCCGCCCAAAAACTCGCGTTTGATTTCAAGTCCCACCAGCAAGAAGAACAGCGCCATCAGCGCATCATTGATCCAATGCAACACCGACATACCGCCGATATCGACGTGGAGTGTGTGAAAGTAAGTTTCTGCCAAAGGCGAATTTGCTACCATAAGCGCCAGTGCCGCACAAACCATGAGCACAATTCCGCCTGCGGCTTCGGAGTTTAGAAACTCCATAACCGCATTCGAAAAGCGGCTTGGTGCCTTTTTCGGGGTTTTTGATGCGCGGTTTGGGCTGGACATGCTGATTCCTCTTGGGAAGACTGTTGTTTAGCGAATTGTCTCGATCAAATCCGGCAATTGCTTCATGGTTTCAAGCACATGAAAGCGATTATTATCCACCGGCGGTTCGGCGTGCTCCAGCGCCCACATCAAGTGATGGGGAACATGTACGCCCCAACTGCCTGCTTCAAGAGCAGGAATAACATCTGATTTCAATGAGTTACCAATCATCATCGCACGTGCGGGGCCATCGCCATGCGTCTCGAAAATGCGCTGATAAGTGGACGGGACTTTGGTACTGACGATTTCGATTTTTTTGAAATATTCCGCCAAACCGCTGTCATTTAACTTGCGCTCTTGGTCAAACAGGTCGCCTTTAGTGATGAGCACCAGCCTGTGGCTAGCCGCCAAAAGCGCAAGCGTTTCATGCACATGGGGCAAAACCTCAATCGGATAATTGGTCAGCTCGCGACCTATCTCTATGAGATTTTTGATGACTTTGGACGAGACTTCATGGTTGGAAACGTCCACCGCAGTCTCGATCATTGACAGCATGAAGCTCTTCACGCCGACGCCATAGACCTTCACATTGCGTCGCTCGGTTTCAATCATGCGGGCCGAAACGGCAGATTTATCCCCATAGTCCAGCAGTAAGTTTACGCAGGCGGCTTCGGCGGCATCAAAGAATTTTTGATTTTGCCAAAGCGTATCGTCGGCATCAAAAGCGATGGTGGTGAGTGCGGTCATGCAGCCCTTCTGCTATGGCGGGGCGTGGATTTCAAGCCACGATTTTTGACGATTGGAAAGCGCACGAAGTATGTACGCCGCGCGCACGGAAACCATGCGGAAACCGCACGGCGCGCGCACATTCACCGGTCGCCTCTAACCCTCGCCCTCCTCGCACTTCAAATAAGGATCAAACACCCAGCCCGCCTTGTTATCTTCGGCAAAGCGCTCGACGGCGACCCATGATTTGCCGTTCAGTTTCTTTTCCTCGTAGGGCCGCACGCGCACGCCATTGGCCCATGTGCCAAGAATTTTGCCGTTTGGCTGTTCACGGATATTGAGCGGCGTGCCTGTCGGGTCTTTGACCGTGCAGATTTTGCCGAGCTCGTCTGTGCCGGAGCATTTCAGATAGTCGGCGAACACATAGCCCCAGCTTTCGCTGAACTTGGCAACGAGCGCCCACTTTTTGCCATTAGATTCTTTGTGCTCGATGAACTCGACTTTCATGCCCTTTTTCAGCGTTGACAGAATCTTGCCATTCGGGCCCTCGCGCACGTTGAGCGGTGTGCCGGTCGGGTCAATTACGGTGCATAGGGGCGCGCCGCCGCAGGCGAGCGCTGGAAATGAAATACTGACTAACGCAAGTGATAGTAGTAACTTGTTCATTGCTGTTTCCTTCATGATGTCGCGCCCCGGATCAGAATTCACCTCCTGACTGCCGTTGTAAAGCCCCTTGGTCGCGGTGCAACGCTCGTTCGCCAATGGTTGACAATCTGTCGGCATTGTTCGACTTTCAGTCTGGCTAACAATGCGTTAAGATTTTCGCGTGACACAACGGAGGGTAACCCATGTCTAACTCTATACTTTCACTCATCAGCCGTATTTTCTTGGCTATCGTTTTCATTCCAGCCGGCCTGCAAAAATTCGGTGATATCGCCGGAACGGCCGGTTACATTGGGTCCGCTGGTATTCCCGCTGGAACAGCGCTGGCTTGGCTGGCAGCCATATTTGAAGTCGCCGCTGGCGTTGCCATCCTTGTTGGGTTCCAGACCCGCATCACAGCTTTGTTGTTGGCAGCGTTCTGCTTGTTCCTCGGCGTCGCGTTCCATTACATGGCTTCAAACGGCGGCACAGATATGGTGCAAATGATTATGTTCTTTAAGAACATCGGCCTTGCAGGCGGCTTCCTGTCACTGGCAGTTGCAGGCGCTGGTGCTTACTCAGTTGATGCCAAGCGCGGCTGATACTGACTTAGACAGATAATAAAGCCTGGTTCGCCGGGCTTTTTTTATGAGCACTTCCCAGTTTGATGGCACGTCAAACGTTTAAGGAAAGTGCGACCATTATTACGAGAATTTTTCAATAACTTGGCGCACCAGTGCGGCGTCTTCATTCGTCCGCTCGCGCTTTGTCAGCGCCAGACACGCCTCGGACTTCAGCATCACACCGTCTTCCAAAATGCGTAGCTGATTGGCGTGCAGCGTGGAGCCGGTGCTGGTTATATCCACAATAATATCCGCCTGCCCCGCAGCTGGTGCGCCTTCGGTGGCGCCCAGGCTTTCAACAATGCGGTACATTTGAATGCCGTGCTGGCCGGAGAAAAAGCTTTGGCTGAGCCGCCAATATTTGGTGGCAATACGCAAGCGCCGGCCATGACGCTGGCGAAACTCTGCGGCCACGTCGTCCAGATCGGCCATTGTAACGACATCGATCCAACAATCAGGAACCGCCACCACAACATCGGCATGGCCGAATCCAAGGCGGGCGGGAATGCTCACGCGCACATCAAAATCGGCGATGGTTTCGCGCAGCAGGTCTTCGCCTGTCACGCCCATGTCGATGGTTCCGGCGGCCAGTTCGCGTGCAATTTCGGAGGCCGATAGGAACGCAACATCGACGCCGGGCAGACCTTCGATATCGGCGCTATATTTGCGCGCATCGCCGCTTTGGCGCACGTTAATGCCGAAGCCTGCCAGTGCTTCCAGCGATTGCTCTTTGAGGCGGCCCTTGGAGGGAAGTCCGAGACGAATGGTCATTGTGCGGCCACCTGTTCAATGCGGTCCAGCCAGACGGAAAAGCCGACGCCGGGGATGGAGCTTGATGCGCCGAGCAGCGTGAGCAGCCGGTCGTAGCGGCCGCCACCGACCAATGGTTTCGGCTGGCCATCGACAAACAATTCAAACACCATGCCGGTATAATAGTCCAGCGGGCGGCCAAAGGCGGCATCGTAGGAAATGGCGCTAAGGTCCAGCCCCTCGGCAACGCAGGCTTCCACCCGAGCGCCGAAACGCTCAAGAGCACCGTCCAGCGCGAGGCCGGATTTTATGGCAAAGGCGGAGAGTGCGGCTGGCGCTTGGCGAAGCGGCACATGAATGGACAGAAACTCCGTCAGCGCCGCTAGTGCTTTGGGCGACAGGCGCACGCTGGTAAGTTCATGCTTTTCCATCATGCGGCGGGCAATTTCCTGCGGGCTGCGACCGGACGATGGCGCGATGCCAGCGAGCTTCATTTTCTTGGCGATATGGTTGGCCAAGGCGACCTCGTCGCCTATCAGTGCCGCCGCATCATCATCGACAGAGGATACGCCAGCGGGGCGGCCCAAATCCTGCAGCGCGGCGCTGAGTAATGCCTCTACACCAAAGGCGCGGGCAAGGCGCATACGCCAGCCACCCGGCAGGCCGAGCGCGGCGAGCACCGCCTCAAACACCGCTTGATCGCCGAGCGAGGTGCGGGTTTTGACGTTTGGCAGCGCAGCTGTAATCAGCGCATGGGCGTCGGCCAGCGAGCGCGCATCGGCGCGGGCCAAATCCGGCTCGCCAAGGTCTTCAATGCCCGCCTGATAAAACTCATTGCCGCCCTCGCGGCGCTGGCGAAACACTTCGCCCACATACCAATAGCGTTGCGGCGTGTGTGCCTTGGTGGCGATATGATCGAGGCAGACGGGGATGGTGAATTCGGGGCGCAGACACAGCGTGTTGCCGGTTTCGGACTCGGTCAAGAAAATCCGGCGGCGCAAGTCTTCGCCTGCCATGTCCAAGAACGGATCGGCGGGTTGGAGCACGGGTATGTTGACGGCCGCCGCATTGCGGGTGGCGAGGAAGCTGGTGAGGGTGGTGGTGAGAGTCATGTGATAGATTTGCGCGAGGCACCCCCCTCTGCCTGTCGGCATCTCCCCCGCAAGGGGGGAGATCGATAATCGTCAAATTTAGTGATTGGCAGCCGGCGGCGGTGAGCGTGATCTCCCCCCTCGCGGGGGAGATGTCCGACAGGACAGAGGGGGGCGCCTCGCGCCAAAATCTCCATCAAACGCCAGCCTTCTGCGCGGCCAGCATCTTCTTCACTTCTTCCACCAAATCTTTTTCATCAATCACCTTCTCGCCAGCTTTCGCTTCTTTCCATTCGGCGTTGTCGGTAATGGTGGCGGCGATGCGTTTGCCTTCGATCAGGTCTTTGATAATCAGCTTGCCTTCCGCCCGCTCGTTGCCGCCTTGGATGATGGCTATGGGGCAGTTGCGGCGGTCGGCGTATCTTAGTTGCTTGGGGAAATCCTTCGGATTGCCTTGGAACATTTCAGCGCGGATGCCAGCATTGCGCAGCTCCTGCGTCATCTTTTGATAACGGCCAAGGCTTTCCGTGTCGCGGTCCATGACGGTGACAAGCACCGGCGCGATGACGTCGGAGACGTCCAGCTTGCCGAGGTTTTTCAGCGCGGTCATCAGGCGCGAGACGCCGATGGAGAAGCCGGTGGCCGGAACATCCTGCCCCGTAAAGCGCTTCACCAACCCGTCATACCGCCCGCCGCCGCCGACCGAACCAAACTGGACCTTTTCGCCCTTTTCATTGGTGACATCGAACAGGAGCTCAGCTTCGTAAACAGGGCCGGTGTAGTATTCGAGACCGCGGACTACTGAGACATCAATTCTCACTCGAGCAGGCAAATGCGCTCCATCATCGTTCGCGCCTACTCCGTAGCCCGCATTGTCAACAAGTGCTTGGATTAGCTTTAGTTCGTTGACACCATCAGAAAATTTTGGATTAGCTCTAACGCCCGAATTTTGAAATGACTTAAGTTGAATTTCGCTGCCACCATCTAGCAAATCATCTATATCTTTTGCACGCAGTAAGCTCATGATTGCGTCAATAGCGGCCACATGCAAATTTGCACCTTTGGTAAAATCCCCGCTGTCATCCTTGCGCCCCACGCCCAACAACAGCCGTACGCCTTCAACGCCAAACTTATCCAGCTTATCAATCGCCCGTAGCACGGTCAGCTTCTGCCCAGCATCGGTGACGCCAATCGCCTCCATGACGCCATCGAGTACCTTGCGATTGTTCACACGGATCACATAATCGCCGCGTGCGATACCCAGCGCTTCCATCGTGTCGGCCATCATCATGCACATTTCGGCATCGGCTTGCACGCCCGGTGCGCCGACTGTATCGGCGTCGAACTGCATGAATTGGCGGAAGCGCCCCGGGCCCGGCTTTTCATTGCGGAACACCCAGCCTTGACGATAGGTGCGGTATGGCAGTTGAATTTCGTTGATATTTTCCGCCACATGGCGCGCCAGCGGCGCGGTTAGATCATAGCGCAGGCTCATCCATTGCTCGTCGTCATCCTGCACTGAAAAAACACCCTCGTTAGGGCGGTCAGTATCGGGCAGGAATTTGCCGAGGCAATCTGTATATTCAAACATAGGCGTTTCGACCGGATCGAAGCCATAATGCTCATAAACCTTACGAATCTGCGCCACCATCTTATCCGTCGCGCGGATGTCGTCAGGGCTGCGATCCACAAATCCGCGCGGCTGGCGGGCTTTGAGCTTCTGCTGCTTTTTGGGCTTGTCGGTCATGGGAATATATCCTGCATATAATTGCGCCCCTGTTAGCGAAACGTAACACATGCGGCAAGTGCTTGCAGTTGACTTATGCTTTGTAAGACGTAAGATGGTAAGAAAAACGGAGAATGATCGCCATGCCGGTTGCGTTTTCGAAGATCACGTCCAAGAGCCAAACCGTTATACCAAATGAAGTGCGAATGCGTCTTGGCATAAAGCCCGGTGATAAATTGCGCTATGAAATTACAGACAAAGGCGTGTTAGTGACAAAGGCAGAAAAACCCATAGAAGATGATCCCTTCGCCGTCTTTACTGAATGGGCCAGCGAGGCGGATGAAGCCGCCTACGGCAAGTTATAGTCATGGCCTTGTTGACACGCTTTTCGATTGTTGTGGTGCCATTTCCATACGCTGACCAATTGGCGGAAAAACGGCGGCCAGCGCTGGTAATTTCGCCGGATGGCATGTCGTCATCGGCCAATCTCATTTGGGTGGCTATGATTACGAGTGCAAAAAATCAGGGCTGGCAGGGCTGGCAAGATGATATAATAGTCTCAAACCATGAAAACTGTGGATTGCCAGCGCCTTCTGTCATCCGCCCAACAAAACTTGCTACAATCGACGCAGTGCGCGTGCTCAGTGTTTTGGGCGAATTAGAAGTCGCTGACTGCCGAAAAGTGTTGCGGTTTTATCAGCGATCGTTTGGATGAGCCGTCGCTTGTATCAGAACAGATTCATGCTTACTTTCCAGTCATGAGACATCTCGTCATGAGACATCTCGCCGCCCTCGTCTATATCATTTTCGTACTCGCCGTCATCGGTGCGCCGTTTGGGATGGGGCGGATGATGGATGGGGCTCATTCTCAGGGTCAGATTGCTGCCATGGCGGGCATGGACCATGGTGATATGATTGGCGGCAAGGCGGGCGATCACAAGTCAGGCACGCTGCATTTTGTGATATGCAGTGCCACCGTGGCCGTTCAAGTTGCAGTGGCAGCGGCGCAGTTACTATCCTTTGAGATTGAGCGTCCTCGTTTGGTTGCGGCTGCTGCCTTGCGCGGCAATGGCCTTCTGCCGCTAACACCGCCTCCCCGCGCCTAATTCCTATTGTCTGAAACCGACTTGCGAACTGCAATCCTGCGGAACTCGCTTGAACTTTGACATCTAAAGGAATTTGAAAATGAGAAATCAAACACTTCTAACAGCGCTAATTGCGCTTGTAATAGGCCTTGCGCTTGGCTGGATCGCGGCTCCAAAAATGGGTGGCATGATGGGACAAGGAATGGGCCGCATGATGGACCATGACATGAGCCAAATGGGCGACATGAAAATGGAGGGCATGGATATGTCCAAGCCAAAGGGCGACCAAGGTGCTTCATCCATCGCATTCGCGAAAGCCAATGGCGACATGCACACGGGCATGGCCATTGAGTTCTCCGGCAATGCCGATGTGGACTTTGCCAAGGGCATGGTTCCCCATCATCAGGGCGCGATTGAAATGGCCAAGATTGAACTACAATATGGCAAAGACGCTGAACTACGCAAACTTGCAGAGGGCGTCATCGCCGCCCAAGAGAGCGAGATTAAATTCATGAATGAGTGGATTGCCAAGGCTAAGTAACAGCCGTGCTGGCGGCGTGGAAACAGGCCGCCAGTTTTATTTCAGGAAATATGTCAGTGCCTTGGCGATGCAGTGGCGCAGTTCTTCTAAGGGCAGCGGCTTTGCCAGATCAACAATAATGCCGCGTTTACCCTCGAAGTTTAGTTGCGGATAAAGCTCGCGGAACTCGTCTATCAGCTCGGTATGGCAGATAAAATGCAGCGCCACGCGGCCATTTTTACGCGGCGCGAGGCGCACGGAACTTCCGATGTTTTTCTTCTGCGGCGTATAGCTCGGCTCGCCCCATTTCAGGCTTTCCTCCAGCGGGCCGATTTGTGGCAGACTGGCGGCCGCATCCAAAATAACCGCGCGCAGCGGCGCAAATTGCGCGGCAAGCGCGGGATCAAGCGTTGCGAGATTAGACATGGGCGGCCCTCTTGGCTTGTAGCGGCGCGCGGCAATGGCAGCCTTCCACATGGTCATTCACCAGCCCCATGGCCTGCATGAAGGCATAGCAAGTTGTCGGACCGACAAAACTCCAGCCGCGCTTTTTCAAATCTTTCGACAGCCGCGTGGAGGCGGCGCTGGTGGGCTGGGCTATCAGGGTTGCATGATCGCAGGTGAAGTTGCGCTCGTGGGCGGGCGGTTCGTGGCTCCAGAAATAGGCGTTGAGCGAGCCGAATTCCTGCTCCAATTCTATCGCGCGGTTGGCATTGTTGATCGTGGAAACAATCTTGCCACGGTGGCGCACGATGCCTGCATCCTGCACCAAGCGTTCAATATCGGCGTCGTCAAACTTGGCCACTTTATGGAAATCAAAGTTGGCAAAGGCAGCGCGAAAATTGTTGCGTTTTCTTAATATTGTCAGCCAAGACAGGCCGGACTGGAAGCCCTCAAGGCAGATTTTCTCGAACAGCCGCGTGTCATTGGTAACAGCATTGCCCCACTCTTCATCGTGGTAACGCAGATATTCGCCATCAACGCCGGGCCACCAGCAGCGGATTTTGCCGTCTGAACCTTCAATTAAACCGCTCGCCAATGCCATTTTAGATTTCCTTAACTATGCGTGCAAACCGTCCCGTAACCATACCAAATGGTTTACGCCATGAATCGCATTTTATGAAATTTGATTCACCATTTGTCTTCATCTTTCCACGACACTGCTGACATAGGCCAGTTTCAGGTCTGAATTTATCTGTGGCGAAATGTTCGAGGTACGCCTGTTATGAGTAAAATTTCCACCGCACTTTTGGCCAGCCTTTCGGCCTATTCACTGCTCACCATGCCAACACTGGCCACTGATCGCTACGGCAATAATCCCGCCATCATCGTCTCGCCGGACCTTTCTGCACCTTGGGTTATGCAGCTTCGCGAAATGCCTGCACCGCTGAAAATGCGCAAGAGCCGCAAGGTGTCTCTTGACGCTGTAATCCTCGGCCAACCGTCGGATGATGTGATCGTGATTGGCGCAACGACCACCCGCAAGAAGCGCCAGCAGGTGCAGATTGACCCGCAGTTCAGCGCCGCAATTGTGCCTATGCAGCCGCAGCGCACGCTGGCAGAACCGCTGGTGCAGCAGGCTTCGCTTACCGTACCAGGGCACATTAGCAAAAAGCAATCGCGGGAAGTTGATCCGCAGTTTTATCCGCAGGAAGTCGCCTATGACGGCAGCGAACCAGCGGGAACGATTGTCATTGATACCGGCCAGCGCTTTCTGTTTTTGGTGGAGGGCAATGGTCAGGCGCGGCGCTATGGCGTGGGCGTCGGCAAGCCGGGCTTTGAATGGTCCGGCACGCATAAAATCACCCGCAAAGCCGAATGGCCGGATTGGACACCGCCGCAAGAAATGAAAATCCGTGTGCGTGCCAAGGAAGGCCGCATTCTGCCTGACCATATGGATGGCGGGCCGGACAATCCACTCGGCGCGCGCGCCATGTATCTCGGCGCAACGCAATATCGCATTCATGGCACGAACCAGCCTTGGACCATCGGCCACAATGTGTCGTCCGGCTGCATTCGTATGCGCAATGAAGATGTGACGGATTTGTATGAGCGTGTGGGCGTGGGCACCAAGGTTGTCGTACAGTAATTTTAGTTAGAGGCGTGGGGCAAAAGTAAAAACCAAATTAGCCTCACATAAGAAGCGGCGCTGACAATGGCGCCGCTTTTTTATTTGAGACCTGCTTATTTATTCGAGACCTGCTTAGTTAAGACCTGCTGGCTTCTCGCCACTATAGGCCCAGTTTAGCAACTCCACCGTATGCACGATGGGAATGTTTGTCGCCGCGCCGATTTGTTTCATGCAGCCTAGGTTTCCGGCGGCAATTATCACTGCGCCAGTGGCCTTGATGTTTTTCACCTTTCGGTCACGCAGTTGCGTGGCAATGTCGGATTGCATGATGTTATACGTTCCCGCCGAGCCGCAGCAGAGGTGTCCTTCGGCTGGTTCCTTCACCACAAAGCCAGCATTGGATAGCAAATCCTTGGGCGCTTTGGTCACTTTCTGGCCATGTTGCAGCGAACAGGCGGAATGATAGGCTACTGTGACGCCTGCCTTGAACTTTGGTGCGGGCAACTCAATTTCGCTTAGGAACTCAGTGATGTCTTTGGCCAGTGCAGAAACTTTTGCAGCCTTGTCGCGGTAGGCCGCATCCAGGCGCAACATGTGGCCATAGTCTTTAATCGTCGTGCCGCAGCCGGATGTGGTGATGATGATCGCATCCAGCCCGCCGCTTTCGATTTCGCGCGTCCACGCGTCGACATTGTTCTTGGCGAACGCCAGCGCGGCGTCGTGCTTGCCCACATGTTGGGTCAGCGCACCGCAACAGCCCTCGCCCTTGGGGTTCACCACCTCGATGTTTAGCCGGTTGAGCAAGCGCAGCGTGGTCGCGTTGATGCCGGGGTCCAAAACCGACTGCGCGCAACCGCCGAGAATGGCGACGCGGGCGATTGGTTTTTGGAGTTTAACGGCGATGAGCGGCGCAGCGGCTGGCAGCGTTTTTGGCGCAAGTTTCAGCATTGCGGCAAGCGGCTTCAGCGCCGAGACTTTTTCAAACGTGGAGATGAACGGGCGGCCAAATGCGGCCAGTTTCAGCGCCGTTTTGAAGCGGTTCGGATAGGGCAACACCGATGCCAGCGTGGCGCGGATGAGGCGATCCACGAGGGGACGTTTATAGGTTTTTTCGATGTGCTCGCGGGCGTGGTCCACGAGGTGCATGTAGTTGACGCCTGACGGACATGTCGTCATACAGGCCAAACATGACAGGCAGCGGTCGATATGCGTGACTGTCACCTTGTTCGCCGGACGGTCGTTTTCCAGCATGTCTTTGATAAGATAAATCCGCCCGCGCGGGCTATCCAACTCGTTGCCCAGCGTCACATAGGTCGGGCATGTTGCTGTGCAAAAACCGCAATGCACGCAAGAGCGCAAAATAGATTCCGCTTCCGCCGTGGCGGGGTTGGCAAGCTGGGCAAGGGTGAAGGATGTTTGCATTAGTCCTTCTACTCTACAGGCTCAAAGCGGAACGAAACGGAATATTTTACCAACTTCAACGTGGGAACAACACGCGCCGCGGCTTTTGCCCGCTTGTCGAAATCATGAGCAACCAATATCCCCCGAACAGTCTTACCTTCTTCCTCAATAAAAAGATCACCCATATAGCCAAGAATCTGACCGATCGCTCTGCTGTCAGCCTTATCAGCTTTTAGCTCAACGACTACAATTGCCCCATCCTCACTGTCACTGCATGTGATGTCGATTAAGCCGGAATCAACACTTCGTTCGGCACCGTCATCAATAATTAAGAGTGTATTTCCGAGACTTTCAATGTCGCGCCGCAGCATTGATTGCATATCACGCTCGAGAGAAAACCTCTGCCGCTCCGGAGTATCCGCAGCGATTTGCGCCGTCTGTACTGACACTAAACTTGGAGCGATAATTGCTGTTGCCTTCGGGGCATCTACGTCAGAATTTTCCCAACCACCTGCCAAAAATTTTCGATACAAGACAACGGCATTCTTATATGATGCCAAGTTTTTTCTAGCATTTCCGATAAACGGAATTTTTGACGGATTGGGCTTGTTTTGGCGCTCGTCCTCTGCGGAATACTTCAATTCGTCGATGATACCTTGAAGAGTTCCCTCTCGGTAGTGACTTTCTAAATCGCCGTAGCAATCCTCTACTCTACCGGCACGATGTAGTTGAGCCGTAATAGTTGCGGTATCATATTGCCGCTCTTCTAGCCAACCTTTATAATCTATTCTCATAATTTCGCTCCAATCCTTCCCGGATTCAAAATCCCCAGCGGATCAAACTGTTCTTTCAGCCGTGCCGAAAGCGCCGCCAGCGCTGGCGGTTGGGGCTGGAAGACGGGGGTTGATTGGCGGTGATGTTCGTAGGCGCGGATGAGCGTGGCGTGGCCGCCGCCGTGTTTTTTAATGAGCGCGCGCAACGGCGCAGCCTCTGGTCCGCTTTCCATGCGCATCCAAATCAGCCCGCCTTGCCAATCATAAAACGCGTCCACGCCCGCCTTCAATCTGATATCGGCAACGATGGCGTGGCCGCTCATCGGGGCTACGGAAACGCGCCACAGCGGGCGGTTGGTGTGGTCGGCAAATGGCACGCAATCGCGCACTTCGCGCCAGAGTTTGCGCGATAAATCTACCGGCAAAATATCGGCTTTGATACCCAATAGCGTGCGCAGTTTTTCAATCCGGTACGCGACTGATTTGGCAAAACCTTCGATACGCAGCAGCGTGGCTGGCTCAGCGGATAATGCGCCATCGATCACCTTGCCCACGACTGTAATCGGCAAGTGCGCGGCGGACGAGACTTCGGCGTTTGAGCCCATCGCCACCGCCATGGCAACGGTTGCGGCCTCATCGTCCAGTCCTATCAGCACCAACGTCTGCTCAGTTTCGGCTGCGGGCAGCACTTTGAAAATCACATCCGTCAAAACCGCCAGCGTGCCCCATGAGCCTGCCATGCCTTTCGACAGGTCATAACCTGTGACGTTCTTCATCACCCGCCCGCCGGATTTGAACAATTCGCCGCGACCGGACACGGCCTCGATGCCCAAAATATGATCCCGCGCTGCGCCCGTTTTAAGGCGTCGCGGGCCTGACGCATTGGTGGCCAGAACGCCGCCGATAGTGCCCTTGCCCGGCACTTGCGCCAGCACATTGGCATAGTCCAGTGGCTCGAATGCCAATTGCTGGCCTTTGGTGGCGAGCAGCGCTTCAACTTCCGCAATCGGCGTTCCGGCTTTCAGCGAAATGACGAGTTCTTCCGGTTCGTAGAAATTCACGCCGGTGAGCTTTGAAAGATCGAGTTTGTTATCAGCCGTCACCAGCCTGCCAATGCGTTTTTTGGAGCCTTGGCCCGTGATTTCCAGCGTCTCGCCGGTTTCAGTGGCAGCGAGAATGATGTCGCGGACTTCGGTAGCGATGGTGGGGGTCATGAGCGAACTTCGGCGCGAGGCGCCCCCCTCTGCCTGTCGGCATTTCCCCCGCAAGGGGGGAGATCGATAATGTTCAAACTTATGCGATTGGCAGCGAACGGTGACGCGCCGATCTCCCCCCTCGCGGGGGAGATGCCGACAGGCAGAGGGGGGCGCCTCGCGCTAATGTTCAAAATCATTGCCATCAAAACCTCGGAATCCCCGGAAATGCTACCTTGCCATTTGAAACGTGCATCCGACCCAACTCAGCACAGCGGTGCAATGACGGGAAGACTTTGCCGGGGTTCAGCAGCGCTTGTGGGTCGAACGCCACTTTAACCCGCATTTGCACATCAAGATCGGTTTCGTTGAACATCACCGGCATCAGGTCGCGTTTTTCAACGCCGACGCCGTGCTCGCCCGTGAGCACACCGCCGACGGCAACGCACAGGCGCAAGATATCGGCACCGAAGTTTTCGGCCTTTTCGAGCTGGCCCTCGATATTGGCATCATACAAAATGAGCGGGTGCAAATTTCCATCGCCGGCGTGGAAAACATTGGCGACTTTCAGTCCGTATTTTTCGGACATTTCGCGCATACCCTTCAACACTTTGGGCAATTCTTTGCGCGGTATTGTCCCGTCCATGCAGTAATAATCCGGCGAAATGCGCCCGACCGCTGGAAACGCTGCCTTGCGGCCCGCCCAGAAATTCATGCGCTCTGCCTCGCTGGTGGAGACTTTCAGCGTGGTGGATTTGTTGGCTGTGGCAATGGCTTCGACGCGAGAGAGCAAGTCATGTACCTCCGCCTCCGGCCCGTCGATCTCGACAATCAGCAGCGCTTCGACGTTGAGCGGATAGCCCGCATGGACGAAATCTTCTGCCGCTTGAATGGCGAGGCGGTCCATCATTTCCATGCCGCCGGGGATGATGCCAGCCGCGATAATATCCGCCACGCATTGGCCCGCCGCCTCGCTGGACGAAAAGCCTATCAGCGCGGCACGCGCGGTTTCCGGCTTTTGCAACACGCGCACGGTGACTTCCGTGACGACGCCGAGCAGGCCCTCCGAGCCTGTCATAAGCCCCAGCAAATCATAGCCCTCGCTATCCAAATGCTGGCCGCCGAGGCGGATGATGTCGCCGTTTATCAACACCATCTCGACGCCCAAAACATTGCTGGCTGTCAGCCCATATTTCAGCGAATGCACACCGCCGGAATTCTCCGCGACGTTGCCGCCAATGGAGCAGGCGATCTGGCTGGACGGGTCCGGTGCATAGTAAAATCCATCAGCCTCGACGGCGCGGGTGATGCCAAGATTTGTGACGCCCGGCTGCGCTGTAACAGTGCGGTTCATCAGGTCCACATCGAGCACTTTGTTGAAGCGTGACATGACCAAAAGCACCGCATCTTCCAGCGGCAGCGCGCCGCCGGAAAGCGATGTGCCGGAGCCGCGCGGCACGACTTTGATTTTTTCTCTTTCGCAATATTTTAAGATTTTCGACACTTGTGCCGTGGTCTGCGGCAGCACCACGAGCATCGGCATTTGGCGATAGGCCGTCAGCCCGTCACTCTCGAAAACCCGCATTCCGGTTTGGCTATCCACGATGCCATCGACATCCACAAACTCGCGCAATTGCGCGATAATTTCGCTGCGCTTTTCAAGCGTCTTGGCATTGGGTTTTGGCATCATCAGCGATGACATGAAATTTGTTCCGCGTTAAGTTCGAGCGACGATAGATACCCGACCATCGCTTCCCGTCAATGCTTTGTAGCCGGTATAATCGGGAATGGTTATCAGCGCGGTCTCGTGTTTATGCGTGTGAGTGGCGGTAATAACCACAACCGACGCGCCGGAGGCCTCGCCCGCCAATATGCCTGCGGGCGCGTCTTCGAACACCAAGCAATCAGCGATATCCACACGTAGCTTTTCAGCGCCCAGCATGAAGCAGCGCGGGTTGGGCTTGCCATCGATTACGTCTTCGCCCGTAATTATCATATCAGGACGCGGAATGCCCGCCTTTGCCATGCGCACCAGCGCCAGCTCTTTGGGGGCCGACGTAACGATGGCCCAACGGTCGCGCGGCAGGGAATTTAAAAATTCAATAGCGCCGTCAATTGGCACAATGCCATCCAAATCAATCATCTCATCGGCGCAAACTTGATCGGTTTCGATTTGCGGATCAACGCCCGGCAGGCCCAGCCGCGCGATGGTATCAAACCCGCGCACGCCGTGAATGGTGGGCAAAAAAGTTGCCACATCCAGCGCGTGCTTCTGCGCCCATTTGGTCCACACCCGCTCGGCGGCGACGATGGAATTGAGAATTGTGCCGTCCATATCAAACAGAAAAGCGGCGTATGGCTTGTTAAGAACAAGCGTTTTTGATGCGGTCACGATAGCGAATCCATGTCGTTGGGAGGGACGAAGCCCATAGTGATGCTATGGGCCGAAGCCTGTCAACGCATTTGGAAAACGAAAACCCTATGCCACAGCAGGCTTGAAACGATAGTGGCCCGTCAGTTCAAAGGCGAATAGCGTATCGTCAAGCCTCGCTCCGGCCCCAATATTATGAACGCAAAGTGGACGTTGGGCATCTGGAGTCGGACGGTGAGTGACCAACGCAATGTGGGTTAAATTTCCCGGCAAATTCATCGTTATCACATCGCCCGGCTGATAATCTTTCCCGTCTAATGAAAGTGGGATTGACGATTTCTGGCGGGTAAAAAATGTTTGCAAGTTTGGCACGCGCCGATGATCGATATTGCTGTCTGGCATTGTCAGCCCCCATTTATGGGGATATCTGGGAAAATTTGCAGCCATGTCCTCGTGAACGAGCATCTGCAAATCCACACCTAGGCCTTCGCGATAAGCGCGAATGATAACATCAGTGCAGACACCACGCTCAATGGGAACATCGCCGCCGGGATAGGCAATTTGGCTGTAGTTCGGATCATAGGAAAGCGTTTTGCCTATTTGGTCTTCAGCAGCTGAAATGAGTTTTTTAGCCCAGCCTTCGGCGCGGGCGAAAGCCAGTTTATCATCAATCGGCTCAAGAGAAACCGGAGTTGTCGCGTAGGCGCGGATGACTTGCCCCCACTGCGGGCGCAGACCTAGTGCTGCCGCAGCGCCAGCAGCGCTTGTCCCTAAAATTGTAGCCAGTATTGCGCGACGACTTAACATGGCCGATCAAGCTCATGCTATGATGGCGAGATTATGAAATCCGCGTCAGCTCTCGTTAAGATGATTACGAATCCGTCGCACGACCAGCCAAATTGCCAGCAATGCCACCGGAACAAAAGCCGCTGTCAGCAGCGAGGGCGACAGGCCGTCTAAGTGACCTTCCGCTCCCTTGGCGAGGTAGGAAAACAGGCCGACGACATAGTAGGACACAGCCGCCACTGAAAGGCCTTCAACAGTCTGCTGCAAGCGCAGTTGTAGCCGTGCACGGTGGTTCATGGAGGTTAGCAAATCGCTGTTCTGGTTTTGCAGCGCGACATCGACCCATGTGCGCAGCAAGTTTGCAGCGCGGGTGAGTTTGCGCGACAGGTTGGCTTGGCGGTCCTCCACCGAGCGGCATGTGCGCATGGCGGGGGCCATTCGTTTTTGTAAGAAAGCCGCCAGCGTTTCGTAGCCTTCGACGGGCTTTTCTTCCAGTGCTTCGAGGCGCTCCAGAACGATGCCATCATAGGCTTTGCTGGCGCCAAAACGATAGAGCGAGGATGCGGCGTCGGCTTCCAATTCGGCGGCAAGTTCGGTTAGCTGCTCTAACAAATGCGCATTGTCGCGGCCTTCGCCATCCTTCATTTCCAGCGTTAGTGCGGCCAGACGATCCTCCATTTTGCGAATGCGGGTGGACAGCGAAATCGCCAGCGGCAGGCCAAGCATGGCCAGCGTGCGATAGGTTTCAATTTCGATAAGGCGCTGCGCTAACGCGCCGATACGGGCGGGTGTCAGCCCGCCATCCAATATCGTCAGGCGTGTCAGGCCATCGGCATCTTGGCGAAAGTCCGTTAGAATTGTCGCTGCGCCATTTTCGATTTCGGAGGCGCAAAGGCTGGCGACATCATAGGCGGCATAGAATTTTTTCGCATCACGCGGGCGCTTGTGAATTTCCAAACGTATGCCGGAAATTACCGTACCGGGCGCGGAAAAGCCTGAGCCAAATGGATGCTCATGAGTACCGTTGCCGTTGCCATTGCTGATCGGACCTTCATAAAGATAGGTCGAAAACTCGGTGTGCCGCTCCCAGCGCAGCGTGCCTACGCCATAGTTCAAAATATGGTGGCGCGCGCTTCTGTCTGGCGGGGCGATGCCTGCCGCGCGGCTTAGGTCCGAAAGCACTGCATGGTCCACCACGAAACCGGCCTCGGTGAAAAAGGCCAGTTGTATGAGCAATCGTGGCGCGGAAATCAGCGGATAGGGTCTGGAGTGAACTTCGCCAAGTGCAGCGGGCCGCTGGTGGTTTGCGACAAAGCCGAGCACTGTGCCGGTAGGCAGGCGCATCTCATCTTCAGTGTTTTCGCTAGATCCATTCATATTCGACCCCCGTCGTTTCTTGCTAGTGTGAACAAAACGCGGTTTTTCTAATCCGTCGAAATGCGGCAGCGAATTGTGTTTGCCGCGTGATGTCGAAAGTGTCCAAGATAAAATCGATTGAAGGCAGATGCCTATTTGTCGCAGGGTAAGTGGCAAAAATACTTGACCACTTTGGCGAGCGCGTGAACATATCAAAATTGTTGAGGCCTGCATAAATGAGGCGCTTCACAGCGGCTCTCCATGATGCAACCGCAACAGCGCAACAATAGTCGCAGACCATCCACCCAAAAGAAGGCAAGCCAAGCGTGACAAATACGATGAAGAAACCATCTGTGGCTCTGTTTGTGACCTGTCTGGTGGACTTGTTCCGCCCCAGCGTCGGGTTCTCTGCGGTGAAGCTTTTGGAAGATGCAGGCTGCGCCGTTGATGTGCCCGTTAGCCAAACTTGCTGCGGCCAGCCGGCGTTTAACTCCGGCGATAAAAAAGACGCCCGCGACATCGCGTGCCAAGTCATCAAAGCCTTTGAAGATTATGATTACGTCGTCGCGCCGTCCGGCTCCTGCACCGGCATGATGGCCAAGCACTATGGCGAGCTGTTTGCAGGCGACGCAAAATGGGAAGCCCGCGCAAAAGCCTTCAGCGCCAAGACGCATGAGCTTGTGTCGTTTCTCACAGATGTGATGTTCGTCTCCAACGTCAACGTCAGCCACAATGGCAGCGTGACTTACCACGATAGCTGCTCTGGCCTGCGCGAACTCAACATCCAAAAACAGCCCCGCAAATTGTTGAAAAGCATTGAAGGGCTAACGCTCACAGAGATGAAAGACTCCGATGTGTGCTGCGGTTTCGGCGGCACTTTCTGCGTCAAATATCCGGATATTTCCAACAAAATTGTGTCGGAAAAAACCACGCATATCAAGGCGTCCGGCGCGGAGACGTTACTCGCAGGTGATCTTGGCTGCCTGATGAACATGGCCGGAAAATTGAAGCGCGAAGGGTCCACCATCAAAGCGCGGCACGTCGCAGAAGTGCTGGCGGGCATGACGGATACGCCCGCGATCGGAGAGGCATCATGATCACCGTTCACTCCACCTCACCCCGTTTCAAGACCAATTCCGTTGAGGCGCTGGCGGACATAAACCTGCAAAAAGCCATGGGCCATGTGCGCAATGGTTTCATCGATAAGCGAGGGGCGGCAGTGTCCGCCCTGCCCGAATTTGAGGCGCTGCGCGATAATGCCAAGGCCATCAAAGACCACACGCTGGCGCATCTCGATCTCTATTTGGAAGCCTACGTTGCCAAGGTGGAGGCAAGCGGCGGGCATGTGCATTTTGCTGAAACCGCGCAGGATGCGCGCGATATTATCCTCAAGCTGTGCCGCGATGCGAATGCCAAAACCGTGACCAAAGGCAAGAGCATGGTCTCGGAAGAGATCGAGTTGAATGAGCATTTTGAGGCCAATGGCATTGTGCCTGTCGAGACGGATCTTGGCGAATATATCATCCAACTGCGCGGCGAAAAGCCGAGCCATATCATTGCCCCTGCCGTGCATGTGACCAAGGATCAGGTCGAGGAAGACTTCCGCCGCATCCATACGCACCTTGATGTGAACCGCGATTTGACCGAGCCAGTAACACTGCTCAACGAAGCCAGACACATTCTGCGGCAGAAATATTTCGATGCTGATGTTGGCGTTACGGGCGCGAATTTTCTGATTGCGGAGACCGGAACATCGGTCATCGTCACCAATGAGGGCAATGGCGATCTCACACAAATTCTGCCGAAAATGCACATTGTTATTGCGACGATTGAAAAGATCGTGCCGACGCTTTCGGACGTTTCCCAAATCCTGCGCGTGCTGGCCCGCTCGGCGACTGGTCAGGATATGTCGGTCTATACAACGCTTTCCACAGGCCCGCGCCGCAAGGGCGATCCGGATGGGCCGGAGGCTTATCACGTCGTGATTTTGGATAATGGCCGCACCAAGATGATCGGCACGGAATATCAGGATATGCTGCGCTGCATTCGCTGCGGCGCGTGCATGAACCATTGTCCGGTCTATCATTCCATTGGCGGCCACGCCTATGGCTGGGTCTATCCCGGCCCGATGGGTGCGGTGCTGACACCCTCGCTGATCGGCGTTGCGGAAGCCGGACATTTGCCTAACGCCTCAACTTTTTGCGGTCGCTGCGAGAGCGTGTGCCCGATGAAGATTCCGCTACCAAAAATGATGCGGCACTGGCGCGAGCGGGAATTTGAGCAGCATTTGAACACCCGTACCGCCCGCTATGGCCTCAGTGTTTGGGTCTTCCTCGCCAAGCGGCCAAAGCTTTACCAATTCGCCATGTCACTTGGCATTCCAGTCTTGTCTGCGCTGGGGCGCGGCAAGGGCCGCTTTAAGTCTATGCCGCTGGCAGGCGGTTGGACCAAATGGCGCGATTTGCCCGCGCCTCAGTCGCGCACGTTTCAACAGCTCTGGGCGCAGCGCGAAGCACTAAAGCAGGAGGCAAAATGATGGATGCCAAGTCAAACGTACTCTCCCGCCTTCGCGAAGCGTTGCAAGTTTCTGGCGATGACAAAGCCCGCAAGGCGGCCGTCGCCGCGCGCCTAAAATCCGCTCCAGTCGGCATCATTCCTGCCCGTGGGCAATTACCGGACAAGCGGCGCATCGCGCTGTTTTTGGATCGTGTTTCCCGCGTCAATGTCACGGTGGCAAAAGTGAAATCACTTGATGGCGTGCCCAAGGCCGTCTCGACCTATTTGCGCGAGCGCAATCTAGCTGCCAGCATTATTCATGGGCACGATAAACGCTTTGCCGCGATGAACTGGAAGGGCGAAAAGACGCTCGATGCGAAGACCGGACCTTCGGATGGCAAAGACGAAAACGGCCTGTCATTCGCATACGGCGGCATTGCCGAAACCGGTACGCTCATGCTGGTTTCCGGTGTCGATAATCCGACGACCATCAACTTCCTGCCGGAAAATCACATTGTGGTTTTGGAAGCGTCCAACATTGCGGGCGACTTAGAAACCCTCATGGAGCGCCTGCGCCACACCTACGGCAAAGGCGAAATGCCCCGCACGGTCAACCTTATTACCGGGCCTTCCCGTTCGGGCGACATTGAGCAGACGATTTTGCTCGGGGCGCATGGGCCGCGAGCGGTGCATCTGGTGCTGGTAGGGTGATGTCTTTATCTCGCCCTTGGCAGGTGAAATTTTAAAAACATAAACTTGGCCATTGTCAGACATTAGTTTTTGCAAGAGCGGGCGTATTGTCTGCGCGATTCAGGTTTTGGAGATTGAGTTTTGAATCAACCCAAATTCATTTTGCTGGCAAGCCAATTTCATTGGCATCCGCCTTCAGGCAGGTGTTTCTTTTTATAATATTTTGTGTATTGACCCCTCGCTGCACTGCATCATTTACCCGCATTCACGGGATAAGACGGTGTTATGAAAACCTGCAATATCAAATCGACGCTTATTTTGGGCAGCGGGCCTGCTGCGCTTGATGCGCGTGCATTTCCACGCCAAGATTTCGATAACTTCGTTGCCATAAATAACGCGTGGCGTGTTAGCGATGATTGGAACTTTCTCATCCACCCGGATGATTTTCCGGCAGACCGGATGCCTGAACTCGTGCGCCAAGACCAGACTATTATTACGTCCGCCGATTACGTTTCGCTGCAAAATCAATATGGCGGGTTCATCTACGCCGGCGGCACAATGGCTTTCACGGCCGGCTATTGGGCGCTTGCTGCACTAAAACCCAAGATAATGGGCTTTTTTGGCTGCGATATGACCTATTCCAAGCCCCAAACTCACTTTTATGGCAAAGGCACCGCTGACCCGCTGCGCGCCGACATAAGCCTGCAAAGCCTCGAGGCAAAGTCTGCACGCCTCATGATTTTGGCAGCATTAGAGGGAAGTCTTTGTGTCAATTTCACCAATGGCGATGAAACACGGTTGGTATTTCCCAAATTTAGCACGTCAGCGGTGGCGCAATGGACGAAGGCTGATGTCGATCTTGAGCTTGAAAAAATCATTTCCACGCTGGATTTTGATGTCGTGGATGCCGCATTAGCGACAGAAAAACGCCTCGGTTATTTCGTGGAATCGGGTAAATATTGGGACGAGCAGCAAAGGTTTAATGGAGCAAAGCTGCGCGAGCTTGATGGGCTTTGGCTCACCGCCGCAGGTTTGAGCGTGCCTACAGCCTATCCATCAGCGCATACCAATTTAGCGCCAAGAATAGCAGCGGCGTCCTGAATTTCCGTCCACCGGGGAATGCTGGAATCTTAAGATCGCGCAGCATACGTAATTTATCATCATTGCCCGTAAGCGTTTCGGCATACAGTCTCCCTGTGAAATTTGAAAGCATGACGCCGTGGCCGGAATAGCCGCCAATGCTGGTAACATTTGGCATCACATCGCGCACAAATGGTTTGCGCGGCAGGGTTATGCCCACATACCCGCCCCATGAATGGGTGAGTTTAACGCCTGCCAGCTGTGGATAAACCTCCACAATCTGCCGCCTTACGCCGGATTCGATCTCGGCGGGCGTGCTGGCGGAGTAAATCTCCCGTCCACCAAATAGTAAACGATTATCCTTCGTTTTGCGGAAATAACGCACCACAAACCGGCTGTCATCCACGCTTTCACCGCCTGGAATAATATTCAACGTATCGTCAAGCGGCTCTGTCGCACCGATAAACGAGCCAATGGGCATGATATGCGAAGCCGATATCGGCTCCAAATTGCCGCCATAGGCGTTAGTGGCAATCAGCGCCTTGTTGGCCGTGATCGTGCCATTTGCGGTCCCGACAATCACCTTGCCGCTTTGGCTTTTCAGCGATGTTGCCTTGGTAGTCTCGTGAAGTTCCGCTCCAGCACCCGCTGCAGCTTTTGCCAGCCCGACAACAAACCGCATCGGATGAATGTGGCCCGTGCCCATATCGCGCGTGCCGCCCAAGTAGCGCGTGGAACCCAGCCGCGCGGCGGTCTCGTCTCGCTCCATCCATGTAATATGCGGATAATCATAGCGCTCCGCCATTATCTGTCCGTGGGCTTGATAGTCTCTGAGGTAGCCTTTTTTATGCACCGCCGATATTTGCCCCGGCACATAATCCATCTCGATTTTATGCGTCTTGGCAAAGTCAAGCATGTGCGCTTTGGCGTCCTCCGCCATTTGGAACAGTCCCTTGGACCGCTCAAGCCCGACGTCGGCCTCCATTTCCTCGACCCACGCGCGCTGACCTGTGCCAAACTGTCCGCCATTGCGCCCCGATGCGCCGTCGCCAAAACGATGCTGCTCGATCAGGATCACGGATACGCCTTTGATCGCCAAATGATAGGCGGCGGAAAGACCTGTAAAACCACCGCCGATAATCAGGACGTCACAGGTCCGCGACCCATCCAGCACCGGGTAGTCGGGTCGTTCCCCGACACTGGTTTCATACCATGAAATGCCGGGGGATATGGGGCTTTGATAGGTCATCAGATTAGACGTTCGTAAGTAAAAATTCACGTTCCCACGGTGAAATCACTTGCATAAAAGTTTCAAATTCGCCGCGTTTCACACCTGAGTAAATTGCTACGAATTCATTGCCGAAAATTTCACGGAATTCCGGTTCTGACTCCAGCAATAACAGACCCTCTAAAAGGCCACGCGGCAGTTGTACGCCGCCTCCATACGTGTTTCCGGTGCTTGGGTCGGTGGGCTTCAACTTATTCACCATACCTAAGTAACCCGCTGCTAACGAAGCTGCAATTGCCAAATAGGGATTGGAGTCCGAAGACGGCAGGCGGTTTTCGACACGCCGTGCGGCAGGCGAAGATGGTGGCACGCGAAAAGCCGTTGTACGGTTATCATAGCCCCAAGCTGTGTTCACCGGCGCGGAATATCCCGGCGTCAAGCGACGATAAGAATTCACATAAGGTGCCAGCATGACCAATAGGCTTGGAATATAGCGCTGCATCCCACCGATAAAATGGAAGAATTCAGGCGTTTCAGAGCCATCTTCAGCAGTAAAGATGTTCTTACCGGTCTTTTTATCCACGATTGACTGGTGAATATGCATTGCCGAACCCGGCAGACCTTGAATAGGTTTTGCCATAAAGGTTGCATACATATCATGATTCAGCGCGGCCTCACGAATTGTACGCTTGAACAAAAACACTTGGTCAGCCAACGCTAACGGATCGCCGTGGCGAAGGTTGATTTCAAGCTGCGACGGCCCTTCCTCATGGATCAGCGTGTCAATTTCGAGCCCCTGCTTTTCCGAATAATGGTAGATATCATCGACCAATTCATCAAATTCATTGATACCGGCAATTGAATACGCTTGACCACCTGAGATTGCCCGGCCTGAGCGGCCGACAGGGGTCTTCAACGGGTAATCAGGATCGGTATTTTGCGCAACCAGATAAAACTCAATCTCCGGCGCTACCACGCATTTCCAACCCTTGGCAGCATAGAGCCCCATAATATGGCGCAATAAATTGCGCGGTGTATAAGTTACAGGTTTCCCATTGATGCCAACAATATCGCAGATCACTTGTGCTGTCGGGTCAGTTTCCCACGGCACATCCGAAAGCGTGGAAAGGTCCGGCATCAGTTTCAAATCGCTATCGAGCGGATCATGCTTGAACTCGCCGGACTCTTCCGGATAGTCTCCGGCAATGGTCTGGCGGAATATTGCGTTTGGCAGCGCCAAAGATGTTTCTGTCGTGAATTTGGAAGATGGCATCATCTTGCCACGAGGGATACCCGCCATATCGGGGGTTATGCACTCAATATCTTCAATGGAGCGCCACGCCAGCCAATCCTTGGCTTCTTTCCAATTGCGGACACCGCGTATATTTTTAGCATGTGTGGGTGTACGTCGCCGTTTCGGCAGTGGTTTTTTTTCGGGCGTTTCAATCGCCATTTAGGCACCGGGTTTTTGTTTCGGGACTTTCAGTGTAGCCGCCTTCGCTTATATAAAGGAAGAGGGAGACGGCACTATTCGGTTGTGCAGTGCACCAAATCGTTTAGTCTTTCTTTCGATCTGGCGATATTAAACTGATTGCGTCTGCCAAATCCTCTGCAATCAGTCCTGTTCCCAACCTCGCTCCCGCATCGGCATGATGCCAAACAGCAGCCGCTGCTGCCTCAAACCCTTGCATTCCCTGCGCCAGTAATCCGCCAATGAAACCGGCGAGCACGTCTCCGGAGCCGGCGGTCGCCAGCTCCGGTCCGGCGTTGGTATTGATCGCGGCGCGGCCATCGGGCGAGGCGATGACCGTGTCCGCACCTTTGAAAACGATTACGGCGCCGGTCAGTTTTGCTGCCAGCTGCGCCTGCTCATGTTTGGCAATGTTGGCGTCAACGTGCCTGCCAAACAGCCGTCGGAACTCGCCTTCATGTGGCGTCAAAACCACTTTTACCTTTGTGGCCTTCAGTTGCTCAAACAGGATTTCTGGATTTTCGGCAAACGCAGAGAACACATCGGCATCCAGTACCAGCCCGAGCGGATTCTGAGCGGTTCGCGTACCATTTCCGTGCGCCGTCCGTATCGTTTCCGCACTATGCTCGGGCGGTTGCCGACCGGCCAAAATAGCCAAAACAAACGCCCTTAACAGCGCCCAACGACCAAAAGCGGGGCCAATCACCAAGGCTGAAAACTTCGTATCTTCGAGCACTTCATGTAGCGCACTGATTGTTTCCACCTCACGGATCATGACCGAAGTGACTTGGGCGGCAATTGTACCAAGGGCATTTTGGGGCCCCAATAAGGTTACCGCGCCCGCTCCCGCCCGTGCGGCGGCCCGCGTCGCAAGCCGCCCCGCGCCAGTTGCGTTGCCTTCGCCAGAAAACACGCCAACAGCCCCGCGCTTGTATTTATGCGTATCCGCATCCACTCTTGGCAATTGCGATGAGAATATTAACTCATTGTTTTCAAACAGATTTACAGGAATGTTATCAATTACACGCGGGCTGATTCCAATATCCGCAACATGCACCTGTCCGCATAAATGCCGCCCCGGATAAAGCAAATGGCAGGGTTTTTTACGGAAAAAAGTCACGGTATGGTCGGCGTTGATAGCCGGACCCGTCGCAATCCCGGTCAAGCCATTCAGTCCGCTTGGTAAATCCACAGCAATAACCGGCGCACCACTTTGGTTCACCTTTTCCACGCATGTCGCGTATTCACCTTCTAATTTTCCGCGAAAACCAGCGCCGAACATGGCATCAATTATGACGTCGCCGTGGCGAATTCGTAAGTCGCTAAGTGAACTTACCGGCCCGCGCCAACGCGCCGCCACCGTTGCTGCATCCGTGCTAACTCTTGGTAATTCATTGAAGAAAACGGCCGTGTCGATACCCAAGTCCGCAAGCACTCGCGCTGCAACATAGCCGTCGCCGCCATTGTTTCCGGGACCGCTCAACACCACTGCCCGCAGCACTTGTGGATAGAGTTTTAGCACCACATCTTTGATGGATTGACCAGCATTTTCCATCAATTGAATGCCAGGAACACCACCCTCAATTGTCAGCCAATCCGCTCTCCCCATCTGTTCAGGCGTCAGAATTTCAATGCCCTTGGACATCAATGATAATTGGAAAATCGCTTTCTGGCTCATACCAAAACTATTCAACCAAAACAGGCACTTGGCAAGCGGTTAGAAATGTAAAGGCAGGCGCGGCCCTCCCGGTCGCACCTGCCTCGATCGCACCGCGATCAATGTGTTCGCTATTCTGCAGCTTCGGAAAACTTAGGCACCTGTTGGTTGGTTACGATCACTGGAATAAGCAAATCACCCCAATTCCCATTGCCACAATGATGCCGTGCCGAACGCACCAGTTCAACAGAAACCCCCGCTTCAACCGCATTCATAACCGCCTGATTGAGGCGATGAAGATCATTGGCGACCATTCGAATCGCCGATTGCTGCGCGGGTGACATTGCAGAAGACTGCTCTTCCGCACGTTCTTTTACCTGTGGTTTTGCGACCATAATCTGAAGTCCTTTTCGTTGTGTCGGTTCACATTTCACCGTTTTGTAAAATATTGTAATTTTCTATTTCTAGCGAAGGTTTTGGTGCTTTGGAAAATTGAGTGTCAGTATTTCCTCGTGACATTTATTACAACTTAATACGCAAAATCTACTAGAAAAAATCATTAAAATGATTTAAATCAATGGTCACGCTGTATTGCGTTTGACATAGAGTTTCTGTAAAATTGTCATAATTGTAAACATTAGGTCAATGTTGATTTGTCAAAGATCTGTAAATAATAAGAGTTCTCCATGGCTGAACAGAAGATATTCGCCGGTCCGCGCATCCGGCGCATTCGCAAAGAAAAGGAACTGACACAAACGGCAATGGCAGAAGCCATTGGCATCTCGCCCAGCTATCTTAACCTCATTGAGCGCAACCAGCGGCCCCTGACAGTCCAGATCATCTTGAAATTGGCGACTACTTTCAAGATAGACTTGGAGGATTTGCAAGGCGAAGCGGGTGGTAGCGTAGCGGATTTACGCGAGGTTTTCGCCGATCCGCTGTTGTCTGCCGAGCTTCCTGGGCCTGAGGAATTGATCGAAGTCGCCGAAGCCGCCCCCAACGCCGCCGCCGCCATGATAAAGCTATACCGCGCCTACCGCGAGAGTCAGGAACGCCTGACTGACCTGTCAACTTTGCTCTCAAAAGAGGGTCGTGGCACCGCAATTACCTCAGCGCGCTTGCCGCTGGATGAGGTGCAAGAGCTGCTTGCCAGTCGTCCAAATTACTTCGCTTTGATTGAAGATGAGGCGGAGAGTTTTCTTAACCTATTGAAATCAAATGATGATTTGGAAGGTGCGTTGAAGGGCTGGCTGCGGGCCCAACATGGCGTCACGGTGCGCATCCTGCCTGTTGCCACCATGCCAAACTGGCGCCGTCGCTATGACAGGCACTCGCAGCGCCTGTTCATTTCTGAGCGCCTCTCTCCCTTTGACCAGTTGCGAGAGCTTGCCATGGAAACAGCTCTGTTGCGGATGCAGGTGGCGATAACTGCCGAAGTTGAGGGCCTTAGACTATCCTCACAAGAGGCTCGCCGCATCGCCCGCTTTGAAATGGCCCGCTATGCTGCCCATGCTTTGATGATGCCCTACCAAGCCTTTCTGATGGCCGCACAAAAGGCCAGCTATGATATTGATGTGCTGCGCTCACGCTTCCGTGTTTCTTTTGAACAGGCAGCTAATCGACTCACCACGCTCAATCGAAATGGCGCTTCCGGCATTCCTTTTTTCATGCTCGAAATCGACCAAGCGGGCAATCGTTTCCGCCGCGCTGGGGCGCACGGCTATCCGCAGTCGCGCTTCGGCGGGGGCTGTCCAAAATTACCGGTCCATAGCGCTTTTATGCAGCCGCAACAGATACTTATCGAAAGCGTCGAGATGCCGGATGGCGGCCAATTTATGTTAATTGCCCGCACACTCGAAGGCCCGCATGGCGCATTCAATGAGCGTCCGCGCCGCACAGCGCTACTGCTTGGTTGCGATCTCTCTTACAAGGATGAGATAGTATACACTCAGGCTATCGGTGCTGCGCGCACCCCTATTGGCCCCTCCTGTAGGCTCTGCGAGCGCGCAGGCTGCCTGTCCCGCGCCGCCCCGCCGATTACCAAGCCGTTGGGGTTAGATGAGATGGTGACTGGGCTGAGTGCCTTTGATTTTGTATAAAACTCTAGCCCAAATACGTCACGGCGATTGATGGATTGGTCTCAAACAGTCATGCGACAAATGGAATACCGCGCGATAACCTAACAACAGATTCACTGTAAAGCTCTTCATCATGTCTACAGATCCAATTCCGTTACCGCAATCTACAAACGTCCAAACCACTGACAAGCGGGGCATCTGGCTGGTTGCAGGCTCTGCGCTTGCATGGTCATTTGGCGGTACGATTGACCGTTACATTGATGCGCCAGATACATGGACCGTGGTTTTCTGGCGCTCATTGTGGGCTGCCGCTTTCTTGATGGCATTCTTGCTTACTCGAGACGGGCGAAAAACTCCCTCGGCTTTTAAAACTATGGGCCTGCCGGGCCTCGTCGTTGCATTATGTTTTATGACAGCGTCAATTTCCTTCGTACTAGCCATCTCTTATACCAGCGTTGCCAATGTCATTCTCATCAACGCTTCCGTCCCGTTGGTCGCAGCATTGATTTCGCGGGTATTTTTGGGCGAGAAAATATCCGGTACCACATGGATAGCTATTGCCGCAGTGATCGCGGGCGTTGCTATTATGGTGTCCGATAGTTCCAGCGAACAGAAATCACTGGTGGGAAATTTATTGGCGTTGCTCATTACCTTTGTTTTCGCGATTGCAACGGTTGTAACACGGAGAAATTCCGGCATCCGCATGACGCCAGCGGTCATTGTCGCGACGTCACTGGCAGCAGTTATTGCTGCTAGCCAAACGACGACGTTCCTGGTGTCTGCCCATGATATGGCATGGCTTTTTGCCTTTGGTGCGTTGAATTTGGGCCTTGGCATGGCGTTATTTGTTACCGGCGCGAGGCTCATCCCCGCAACGCTTGCTGCCCTATTGGGCACAATCGAAACTGTGCTGAGTCCTGTGTGGGTTTGGCTAATCCACGGCGAAAAAACCTCGCAAATGACCGTTGTTGGCGGGGCAATCGTGCTTATTGCACTGACATTCTATCTGGTGGTCGGCACACGCTCTCCGGTAGCAAAAAGCTAATAAACGAATTTAATCGGGAACTCTATTGGTATAGATTGACAATCGGCTAACGCCGTTTGAAGGTGAGAGACCGAAACCGGCTTCATGGTCCATCTTGAAATTTTGCAAAAACGATAATTCTGCACGGGGCGTGCGACAGGCCAGAAACGGCCACTACAATTGGACTCTGACTTGCAATCCGGTTTTTGAAATGAAACTCAAAAACAATCGAGGCAAAAATGGTCCGCAATAAGATTCTTGGCGCAAGCTTGGTACTTTTCGCACTCACATCAACTGCACTTTCTGAAGACCGTGTGGTAAATGTTTTCAATTGGTCGGACTATATAGAGCCGTCAATTCTTGAGGATTTCACCAAGGAAACCGGCATTAAAGTCGTTTACGATGTGTTTGATTCCAACGAGATTCTTGAAACCAAGCTCCTTGCCGGTGCCAGTGGCTATGACGTCGTCGTGCCGACTGCCAGCTTTTTATCCCGCCAAATTCAGGCCGGCGTGTTCCAAAAGCTCGATAAATCCAAGCTGACGAACATTGGTAATACTTGGGATATGGTCAATGAACGTATCGCCAAATATGACCCCGGCAACGAATATGCCGTGGACTACATGTGGGGAACAACGGGCATTGGCTACAACAGGGCGAAGATCAAAGAGCGTTTGGGCATCGACAAAGTTGACAGCTGGAACATAGTATTTGATCCGGCAAACTTGGCGAAGTTAGCGGACTGCGGCGTTTACATGTTGGATTCAGCCACCGATATAATGCCCGCTGCAATGAACTACCTTGGTATCTCGCCAGACAGCCATGATGCAGCCGATGTTGCCAAGGCCCAAGAACTGATGATGAAAATCCGGCCGAGTATCCGCAAATTCCATTCGTCAGAGTATATCAACGCCTTGGCAAATGGCGATATTTGTTTGGCTGTTGGCTTCTCCGGCGACATGTTCATTGCCCAATCGCGCGCCAATGAAGCCAAGCAAAATGTAGAAATTGACTATTCAGTGCCAAAAGAAGGCGCATTGATGTGGTTTGACGTGATGGCCATTCCGGCTGACGCGAAGCACACCGCTGAGGCGCATGAATTCATCAACTACATCCTGCGCGCTGATGTCGCGGCGAAGGCTTCAAACTTCATCTCTTATGCCAACGGTAATAAAGCCAGCATCCCACTGATTGACAAAGCGATTACAGGCAATCCAGCAATTTTCCCGGATGATGCAACAATGGTAAAACTTTACACTGTTACGCCATGGGCTCCCAAAGAGCAGCGCATTCTAACGCGTGCTTGGACGACAATTGTTACAGGCCAATAAGTAGAACCAATCCCGGCGAGGCAACTCGCCGGGATTTCAAATTTAGACGCGGGAACAGCGTAAAACAGGGAACTAAAATCATGAAATCATTGGGTAATATCCGGCGCTCTTTTGCACCATGGAACGATCCGGCAGCAAAGCCCTACATTTCGTTTCAAAATATCACCAAGATTTTCGGAGATTTTACAGCAGTAGATGATTTGACTTTGAATGTTTATCAGCGTGAGTTTTTTGCCCTGCTCGGCGCATCAGGCTGCGGCAAGTCAACACTGTTGCGCATGTTGGCTGGTTTCGAGAACCCGACGAGCGGCAAGATCATGCTGGATGGTCAGGACCTATCCGGAATCCCGCCCTATAAGCGCCCTGTGAACATGATGTTCCAGTCCTACGCACTATTCCCCCATATGACTGTTGAAAACAACATTGCCTTTGGCCTGAAGCAAGACGGCATGGCTAAATCGGAAATCGATGATCGTGTTCAGTCTATGCTGAAACTTGTCAAACTCACACAGTTTGGCAAGCGCAAACCACACCAACTTTCTGGTGGCCAGCGCCAGCGCGTCGCGCTCGCCCGCTCTATTGCCAAGCGCCCAAAAGTTCTACTGCTGGACGAGCCGCTCGGCGCGCTGGATAAAAAGTTGCGTGAAGAAACCCAGTTTGAATTGATGGACTTGCAGATGGAATTGGGACTGACCTTTATGGTCGTGACCCATGACCAAGAAGAGGCCATGACCATGGCCGACCGCATCGCCGTGATGGACAAGGGAAAGGTGATGCAAGTTGCTACACCTTCTGATGTTTATGAAGCGCCAAACTCGCGCTTTGTCGCGGACTTTATCGGAAATGTTGCCAGCTTTGAGGGCAAAGTCGAAGGCAAGTCCGGTGGTAAATTGGATATTGCTGCCAATGATGGCTTCACAGTGCATTGCGATTACGCTGATAAGGTCGAGAACGGTGCACCAATATGGTTCGCTATCCGGCCGGAAAAGTTGAAAATCGGCAAGAAAAAGCCGGAAAATGCAGTTGTGAATTCATTTGAAGGCGAGATTTGGGATATTGCTTATCTCGGCGATATGACAGTTTTTCATGTCAAGTTGGCCTCTGGCAAGACAGTGAAAATTAGCCAAATGAATGCGTCGCGTTCTGCCGATGAGCCGCTGGCGTGGGACGACCATGTGTGGATTTATTTCGCGCCGGATGCCGGCATTGTATTGAGAGGGTGAGGCCATGCAACGCGCCCTTTCTGCGATTTTTAACCGGCTGACCATCGGCATTCCCTATGCGTGGCTAGTTTTCTTTTTCCTCATACCGTTTTTTATTGTCTTCAAAATTTCGTTGTCCGAAACCGCCATCCAAATGCCGCCCTATAATCCGGTCTTTAACGGCGTCGATACGGCTGCAAAACTTAAGTCTTTGTCGCTGGAAAATTATAAGTTTCTCACCGAAGATCCGCTCTATTACACTGCCTATTATCGCAGTGTGGCAACGGCATTCATCTCTACGTGTTTGGCACTTTTGATCGGCTATCCAATCGCCTATGGCATGGCACGCGCACCGACTTCATTACGCCCGATATTATTAATGCTGGTTATTTTGCCATTTTGGACGAGTTTTCTGATACGCGTTTACGCTTGGATTGGAATACTAAAGCCGGAAGGGCTCCTCAATCAGCTTCTGATGAGCCTGCATATCATTGATACGCCGCTGATTATCTTAAACACCTACACTGCGATTTATATCGGCTGCGTCTATTCCTATCTGCCGTTCATGGTGTTGCCGATCTATTCGGCCTTGGAAAAGATGGATTACACCCTCATTGAAGCGGCGCAAGATCTTGGCTGCCCGCCGACAACTGCGTTTTGGAAGGTCACATTCCCCCTTTCGATTCCAGGCATCATCGCCGGCTTTATGTTGGTTTTCATTCCGGCAACCGGCGAATTCGTTATACCGGATTTGCTCGGCGGGTCATCGACGTTGATGATCGGTAAGACCCTGTGGAACGAATTCTTCGCAAACCGTGATTGGCCAGTTTCATCTGCCGTTGCTGTCGTACTACTGCTACTGCTCATTGTGCCAATTGTACTCTTTCAATATTTCCAAGCGAAAGCCCAGGAGGCAGGACGATGAACGGCAAATGGTCCCGCTTTAACGTAGTGTCCGTGGCACTTGGCTTTGCGTTTCTCTATCTGCCGATTTTGCTGCTGGTTATTTTCTCGTTCAACGAATCCAAACTGGTCACGGTTTGGGGCGGTTTCTCAACCAAATGGTACATCTCACTTTTCCATAACCAAGGTCTAATGGATGCTGCTTGGGTCACGGTGAGGGTTGGCCTGCTATCGGCGACAATGGCAACTATACTCGGAACCTTGGGCGCGCTAGCACTTACAAGATATACACGCTTTCATGGTCGGGTTTTATTCTCAGGCATGATCTATGCACCTCTGGTGATGCCAGAAGTTATCACAGGCCTGTCGCTATTGCTGCTGTTTGTTGCCATTGGCTTCGACCGTGGCTTCTGGACGGTTACACTGGCCCACACAACGCTAACAATGTGCTTTGTTGCCGTTGTGGTGCAGTCGCGGCTAGTCACTTTTGATCGCTCGCTGGAAGAGGCAGCAATGGACTTGGGCGCGACACCTGCGACCACTTTCATGAAGGTAACATTGCCGATCATCATGCCAGCTGTTGTCTCCGGCTGGATGCTTGCGTTCACGCTTTCACTTGATGATCTGGTTATCGCCAGCTTTGCATCCGGTCCCGGCGCGACAACTTTGCCGATGAAAATCTATAGCCAAGTGCGCCTTGGCGTAACACCGGAAATTAATGCTGTCTGCACACTTATGATTGCGTTTGTGGCCGTTGGCGTTCTTATAACTGGCATCATGAATAAGCGCCGTGAGGTACAACGGGTAAGAGACGAGCAGGCAGCTCTGCGCGGCTGATAGTGATACTATGGCTTCAATTTTGTCATCATGGTCACAAACGGTTCGCTCCATGTCCCGCCTAAAAAAAACGGCAACAGCGCATCCGCTTCTGTGCCGTCTGCGCTGGTCATGACGCCATTCATGGCAATGCCATGCGATTGAAATGGCAATGCGCCTGCAAATGCAACGCGCTTGCTACCCATATTGAACTCCCCCGCCTCTATAACCGCCACGCCGTTGCTGACCGTGCCCTCAACAGTGCAAGATTTCAAGGAGCTCAGACCTGAGTAGAACGTCGGAAGCGGGAACATAATGCCCGATTGAACCGAGGCAATAAAGTTTTCAACACTAAAGTTCCGTATCATGCCCGTGCCGGAAGTTAGTGAAAACGTACCTTCGCCTTCGTCGAGCAACATCCTTAAACTGGAGAACTCGCCTCGTAGCGAAATAGTACCGCTGAGCGGTGCTGTGATTGTCGGAATGCCCGATGGCATGTCGGGTATCTGATCTTGAGAGATTTCCGATGCAGACAAGCGAAAATCCGCCATCTTTAGCTTTTCAGAACCTGTCAGTCGCAAGCCGCCTTTTATCTTCCCGCCAGCAAAGCTGCCATCGCCTAAATCGAAATCAGCATTGCCGTTTGCAATTCGTATCGCTCCCGCAGCGTTCTCAATTATGATTTTACCTGCGTTTGCGACATCGGATGAAAGGCGCAAGTCAATATTGATTTGGCTCAAAAAAGAGAAATCCTGCTTCAGATTACCAATCACCGCGATAGAAAATGCCTTGGCTAGAGAGATAAGATCAACGGTTTCGAACGCAAAGGTTCCGACAATACTTGGTGGACTGACAGCGGGGTCCAACTCCAGCGAGCCTGTGGCTTTGTTGCCGGACATAGACATTACAAGTTCGTCAAAGCGGAACTTTCCATTTGCTGTGGTCAATTGGGAGTCCAAGCTAAGTTCGCCGACTGAGTTTCCTGGCTCAACACTCGCATGTGACCAGCCTAAAAAACGATCCAACGAGGGTACGATTAGTTTGACACGACCGTCGGCATAAAACACGGACGCCTGACTGGCGTTGCCATTGAACTTAAAAGTCATTGGCGGTGACTTGAAATTCAGATCAATCGCGCTGCCACCACCGGCTACAAATAATAGCGGCGCGGCAATCGAAGCGTCCAGCGCAATGGGCTCCCCGCGCCAAATCGCATTTCCGGCGAATGTCAAACCGCTCTGTAGTTTTGGCCAAATAAGAGAGGCTTTAACGTTGGAAATGCGGCTTTCAATACCGTCGCGCCCGAAGACACTAAGCGTAGAATTTGTGAGTGTAACCGCGCCAAGTGGATCATTAGAAACGCGGGAAAGGTCTGGTTTCGCTGCATTTTTTATCACTTCTAATTGGGTTAGCGCCACGGCACCCAGCACAGGCCCTGCAACTGTGCCAGTATCGCCACTTCGATCCAAGCGGTAAACAATTTTCGCATCATCAATGCTGAGTGATGTCACGCGAAAATGACCGCCTATTGCGTCCAACAGTGAAAATTGTGCTATAATTCTTGGGGCGGACACGGACAATGGTGTCAACGCTCCCCTCGTGGCAACGTCCTTAAGCTGCGCGCGTAAACTCGGAATTATAGACAGTTCAATACCGCCCCGAATGTCAACAGAGCTTCCCGTCCATCCGCTCAATTCGGTTTCCAACCGCGCAATAATACCAGCTTGATTGACAAGTGATGGTAGAGCGAGATTGACCAAGCCGACGGTCAACGTAAAACCGACCATTCCCGCACCTATCCAGCGCGAGGCACGTGATAATCGCTTTACTTGAACTGCTTTTTTCACTTCGCTGAACATCCCAAACGGTTTAACGAAAGAGGCTCTCAATGCAAGTCAAACAGGGCCAGTGATATGAATCCAGTTCACTTATCCAAGTCATCGGTCACTGAATGGTTAACAGATCCCTAATCGAAAATTTACTGAGATTAGACAAGGACTGGCGATACCTAAACTTGTTGGAGGACTGTTAAGGGTTTGTTCATCCTCGAGCACCATGGTGTAGCCAACATTAGGGCGCACTTCTATTTGACTTGCGCCCCGTAGACCCTGCCACATCCCAACAGCATTATTTACTGGCGCCGATTAATTTTGGCGCCATTTTTTTATCCATGCTTATCTGTGGCAAGTGCACGAGACAAGATGAACACTGGTACAAGACTAGTGACCACAATCGCCAAGGCCGCTACAGAACCATCTGCAACAGCCGCACGCGAAGCATCTTCATAGACGAGAGTCGCCAAACTATTGAACCCAAGCGGGCGCAGCAGAATGGTTGAAGAGAGCTCCTTTATTGTATCAACAAATACCAGCACGAGGCCTGTCTGTATAGCAGGGCGTAATAAAGGCAGCGTGATTGTACGTGTAGCATTCCACGGTGTGCGCCCAAGACTGCGTGCGGCGTGGTCGAGATTGGGCGGCAACTTTTGCAAGGCAGATCCCAATGTTGATCCTGCTACGGCCATAAAGCGGATGGTGGCGGCCAATATCACCGCAAACGCAGAGCCGGACAGCACCAAGCCGACTGGAACTTGGGCGAGCGCACGCGACAGATCATTGAGCCAACTATCAAAAGTCGTTAGCGCAAACAGCAACCCGAGGCCCAGAACAGTTCCTGGCATTGCGTATCCACTTGTCGCCAGTTTGACCAAAATATGCCAACGATTGAGCGCCATCATCCGGCCAACGTGCAGCAAGAAAAGGCTCAAACCTACGGTCACGATTGCGGTCACGCCACCAATATAGATGCTCGTGGCAAGCGCCGCGTGAAACTCTGGCGACGCCAATTGGTCAAGCCGCTTGATGGCAAAGCGTAACAACACAATGAACGGAATACCAAATCCAATCAGAATGGGGATCGTACATGCCAGCATTGCTACACAGGAGTACAACCCACGCAGTTTTTGCCGTGAAGTTGTCGCGAGCAGATGCCCTGCGCGTCCGGCATTAAAGCGCAGTTGGCGGCGGGCATATGCTTCAATCCAAAGCAGGGCGAGCACCAGAATGAGCATAATCACGGCGAGTTGGGCTGCACCGCCAAGACTGCCGCGCCCCAGCCATGTGTTATAAATAGAAAATGTCAGTGTTTTTACACCAAGATACTCAACAGCACCGATGTCATTGAGTGTTTCCATTAGCGCGAGTGCCACGCCAGCCGCAATTGCCGGCCTCGCCATCGGAAGGAGTACCTGAAAAAATACCCGAGACCGCGACGCGCCAAGCGACCGCGCTATGTCAGCGGCATTGCGCCCTTGCATCAAAAACACAACCCGCGAGGTGAGGTAAACATAAGGGTAGAGCACCGACGAAAGAATAAATCCCGCACCCCACACCGAGCGAATATCGGGAAACCAATAATCAGCATGAGTTTTGTATCCCATAACCCCGCGCAGCGTTGTTTGCACAGGACCGGTAAACGTCAAAAAATCTACGAAACAATAGGAAGCTATGTAGGCTGGAACTGCCACTGGCAGTACGAGCATCCATGATAGTGTTCGCCGAAACGGGAAGTCATATGAGATTATGAGATATGCACTAACCACGCCGATTGAAGACGTAAGCACGCCTACAATCGCCATCAGTAACACCGTTGTTTTCAACGCGCTTGGCAGCACATTGGTGAAAAGATCAGAGATATCCGAAGCGTCGCTTGTGCCCGCCAAAACCAACAGCGAGATAATCGGCAACAGCATAGCGACCACGATAAGCGCAACAATACATATCAGGAGTGGATGTCGCCTGACGCGCATCACTGGAAGCTTTGAGATTAAGGACAATTCAGACATGGGCTGTTTTAATCGGTTCAATGATAAAAGTCAGCGCCTATTTCACTGTCCAGGGCCATCATCATAGCCGACTTTATCCACCATTTCCGATGCCGGTTTACGATTCTTGGCGATATCAGTCAGTGGTAGACTATCGCTGTGAAGTGGCCCCCAGGCTGCAACCAGCGCCGAGGGCGGGACGTTTGGATCAATTGGATATTCAAAAACCTGCTCGGCATAGATTGTTTGCGCCTCCGGACTGGTCAAAAATTCCATCAATTCCAAGGCCTGCGTCCTGTTAGGTGAATATTTTGCCATCGCCATGCCGGATATATTCACGTGGCTACCTCGGTCATTTGGGGCAGAATTAGGAAATAAGAGTTTGATAGAAGCTGCCCATTGCTGCTGCTCCGGCTCTTTGGTGTTACTAATCATCTGACCAATGTAATAAGTGTTTCCCAGCGCCAAATCGCACTCACCGGCAAAGATTGCCTTGGCTTGGTCATAGTCGCTGCCCTCGGGCTTGCGCACTAAATTGGCCTTAAGTCCCGTTAGCCAGACTTCAGCTTTTTCCGCACCTTCATGCGCAATGATTGAGGAAAGCAGTGCAAGATTATAATCATGCTGGCCGGAGCGGGTGCAGATTTTGCCCTTCCATTTGGGATCAGCAAGCTCGGCATAAGTAATTTCGTTTTGCATCACGCGGTCTTTAGACGCATACACAATTCGTGCTCTTTTGGTGAGTCCAAACCAATTGCCATTCGGATCACGGTATTGTGCTGGAATTGTTGAATTGATTTTTTCATCAACAACGGGTTGCGTGATGCCTTTTTCGGCAATGGCAGTCAAGCGGGCGATATCCACTGTTAATATAACATCTGCAGGTGAGTTTTCACCCTCGGCAGCGATACGCTCCGGCAAGCCTTTGTCTAAAAAAAGCACATTGGTCCTAATGCCAGTTTTCTTCGTAAAAGCCTCTAGCACAGGCGCAATAAGCGGTGGCTGACGGTAAGAATAAATATTCACCACTTCTTCGGCAGCAGAAGTACCTAGCGCAGAAGTTAGAGTTAGGGATGCAAAGAGCAGGCGCAAAAGGGCGCGGTATTTCTGTGTCATTTTAGTCTCCATACCATCGAGGTTCAAGGCCCCGGGGAAAGTGCGGCGTACCGCTCGACCATGCCTATTGAGCGAAGATGAAGGCGTCAACATGTCAAAGACTAAATCTGCGCTTGATTAGAACTGTTCAATATCAATCAGCTAAGACGCGCGTAGAAGGAAACGTGATTTCCACCAGCGTACCTTGGCCCGGTGTGGAGCTGAGAATGAATGCGGCACGGTTAGCTTCAACCATTGCCTTGGTTAACGGCAATCCAAGCCCTGTGCCATCGCCGCGCTCGCGTTTCAGCGCATTGATTTGTTTGAACGGCTTCATCGCCTGCTCAATTTCTTGAGCGCTCATGCCGACGCCCGTATCGCGCACGCGGATCACCACACTACCCGTCAACTCATAAGTCGTCGAGATGATAACCTGGCCCCCGGCACCGGTGTAACGCACAGCGTTGGAAAGCAGATTGAGGGCAATTTGTTTAATGGAACGCAAGTCTGCCACTACTTCAGGCAGTTCAGCGGCAAAACTTGAACGTATAATTACCCTTTCACGATTAGCCTGCGGCTGCATCATTGAGACGGCTTCTGACAACGTTTCATTGAGCGAAACAGCCTCAAAATCCATTTCTTGCTGTCCCGCCTCGATCTTGGAAATATCCAGAAGATCATTGACCAAATCCAGCACATGGCGGCCTGAACGGTTAATATCCTTGAGGTAGTCTAAGTAGCGCAAATTGCCCACAGGCCCAAAACGCTCCTCAGTCATCAAGTCGGAAAAACCGATAATAGCATTAAGCGGCGTACGGATTTCATGACTAACACGGGCCAAAAATTCAGACTTCTGCGTGGACGCATGTTCGGCCGCACGCCGTGCAGCATTCAGTTCTTCTTCCGCGCGTTTCCATTGGGTGATGTCACGTAGTACAGCGCAATAGCCGTTTGCACCAGCCAAACGACCAATGGTCATAAACAACGGAATAAAACGTCCATGGGCCTCGCGACCTATCACTTCGCGCCCGTCATTCATCAGGCTGGCAACGCCGGTTCCTGTTAGGCTCGATAGATAATCTGATGCAATACGTTGGCTTTCCACAGCAAAAAGCTGTGTAAAGGGTTTGCCCACCACCATCGCCGGATCAAACCCGAACAATGCTTCGGCAGATTGGTTGATGTCGCGTATCGTATTGTCATTATTCAGAAAAATGACGCCGTCAGTGGCAGTCTCCAATACTGATGAAAGCTCGGCGACCTCCTGCTTGAGTTCAGTAATATTGCTCAAATCTGCGCGTAAATTAGCATCTACCTGCCTCATAGAAAGAAGAAGCGCATGACCACCCTTCCACGCCACTGAGTGCAAATGCGCACGTATCGGGACGTCCGTATCATAGGCAGTACGCAAAGTTGAATTTGAAGCACCAGGTGTTTCACCATCGTCTGGCCCGGGACGGAAAAGATGCTCCAGACCACCGGCTTGCTGTAGCGCTGCAAGCGAGCGATAGCCGGTAATGTCAAAAAATGCTTGATTAGCGAAGAGCAGCTCCTGGCCATTATGCACCAAAATGGGGATGGGCAGACGCGAAAGGATCGGCGCTTCTTCGACGGACGTCTCAGCGATGTATAAATTGTCGTTGCCGGTGCTACCAACAATGTCGCGGTTGCCAGTTTGCAATGAAATCACTGGATCAATTGCAAGGGGCGTGGACACAAGTGCCGGCGCTTCGATGTTAGTCGGCGTGGCAAATTCGGCGGTCACATCATCGGTTGCAAAATCTTGTGACGTGACGCCGTCCATGCTCGCGAGGTCGTTCAGTTCTTTGCGGTCAAGCTCAACTTTTTCACTATTGGCTTTTCCATAAGCAGAGTCAGATACAATGGTGGCGTCTTCATCCCTATGCCCAT
>JAYSWX010000076.1:0-83836 GCA_043717855.1 Phyllobacterium sp. | reverse complement strand
AAGCACCGGCCGTTGCCACAGACACTTGGATCATGAATTCCGTGTCCCCGTTGCAACGAGCGAGAGGATTATGCGGCAGGTTTGGGAGACGTGGATAGAAAGGGCGCAAATAATTTGAAATTGTGCGATTCTTAAGCCTTTCCCCTTGCGGGGAAGGTGGACGCGTAGCAGACGAACGACAGCGGCACAGTAACAAAACATAGCAATATCAGAAACTTAACTGAAACCGCTACATCTTCTCAACCACCACATCCATTTCGTTACGGTAACACCTTCCCTAACAGGGAAAGATTGATCCAAGAATTTCCGTGGACAAATCACTCTACCCTTTCACTCAATCGTCAGTTCCAGCCGCTCGCCTGCCTTAATCGTCACCGGTGTCTTTTTCTCCCCGGTGCCGTCAGGCTTGGTGGTCACGATTATATAATCACCAGCCACCAGCGCGGACTGCCATTCTTGACCAAAACCATAGGCGAATTGGTCACTGCTACCGTCGATTTTCGGCTTGGCGCTGAGTATCTTCCAGCCGTCATAAAGCGGTGCTTTGACCGCCAGAATTCCGGCATTGAGCATAATGTTGGTTTCGAGATTATCGCCGACTTTGACGCTGAATGGTGATTCCAGTGTCACGCCATCCAGTTCCACAAGCGCAATATAATCACCTGCTGGCAGATCATACTTGGAATCCGGCCCGAAGTTGAACCCTACCTGATCTCGAGTTCCGTCAATTTTCTTAGCGGCTTTATAGATTTTCTCAAAGAGATTGTTGCTGTCTACCTTCATGCCATCAATATAAAACGCATTCATGAGCACATGGCCTGTACCGGCAAACATATCTTTTTCAATAGTTTCACCAGCCTTCAAATCGAACTTTTCAGTCACGGAGCCGGCGCCTATGGTGACGGTCACAGTCTGTGATCCAGCCGGAACTATCACTTTGGTATCGCCATAGTTGGTGGTTTTGTCACCGGGATATTCATTCACCACACTGGCTTTCTCAGAAATCTCCGCGCCTTGGCTGGCATAAGGGTGGGTGATGATTGTGCCTGCATTCAGGATAAATTCAGGTGAGGCAACTTTTCCCGCCTCAATCTTTACTGGCTGCTCGGTTACCGCGCGATCAAGTCCCGCCACCACGATATAATCGCCCGGCTCAAGCGTGCCCTTGAAATCATGATAGTCCGTGGTTACCCGCTCACCCTTCGTGCCGTCAGCCTTTACCTTATAAATCTCATAGCGATTATCCATATCCTTGCCGAGAGGCTCGCCGCCCTCCGCCATAACGGTTGTTGGCGTGAAGTTAAATTCCGGCTTGGCAGGCTCTGGCGCGGGAGCAGGTTCGGGCGCTGGTGCTGGGGCTGCAACCACGGTGGTTTTCAAGGCCTCGGTCAGCGACTTGGCATCGGACGCCTGAATATATTTGCCGCCCGTATTGGTGGCCAAGCAGGAGACTTTTTTACCCTCGTCTTCTGTGAGGCCAAAGCCAACAACATGGGCGGTGAAATCCACACCGGATTTTTCCAGTTCATTGCCCAGTGCGCAAGGATCGGCATCGCAGGTCTCGAGCCCGTCTGTAATCAGAATGACGGTGGCTTTTTCTTCCGTATATTTTAGCGCTTCTGCGGCTTGCTTTACCGCGGCGCTTAGCGGCGTCTTGCCCTTCGGGCTAATCTTGTTGACTGCCGCGCTAATGGCAGCCGCCGTGCCTGCCGCAGGCGGCACGACAAGTTCAATATCTGTGCAGGAGCCTTTTTCGCGGTGGCCATAGACCATCAGCCCCAATTCACGATCCACAGGCATGGCAGCAAGCACGTTGCCAATGGTCTCGCGGGCAATTTCAATGCGGGACTTGCCATCAATCTGCGCCCACATCGAGCCGGAGGCATCAAACACAATTATGGTTTTTTCCGCCGCAAGTGACGGCAAAACCAACGAAGCCAAAAGGCCGAAGCCTCCGATAAGAGACTTGACGAAATTCATGATCCAATTCCTATCCCGCGCCACCACTCGCTAAAGCAACGCTATCTGTTTTGGAACATTTGTCCAAGGGGGACAACGCAGAAAATTGTACGTTTCGACGCTGTGTTCACCTTATTGACGTTAGGCATATGCGGGCGCAAATTAAACCAATGCGACGGAGGGGCACGATCATGACAATCGATGAAGCCACTACAAAAAATCGATGGAACATATTCTTAGCGGTGACCGCCTATCTCATTCTCACATTTTTGTGGCGTGCGCTCGTCACTGCCCATGAATATCCCGGTCGCACCTCGCAGGTTATGGATCTAATCTTTGATTTTTTTGCATTTATCGGCATCCTCGGCCTTCGTCGGCAACTTATCGCCGCACTACCGTGGCATGATCCGCGCAAAGCCAAGATGGGCTTGTTATTCGGCCTCGGCGTCTCAGCAGGCATTGGCCTATTCTTGATGCGTTTCACAAGTGATGCCGCCTGGTGGACCGGTCACCTCTATTACAGTGTGGATTAAACCCGCACTTGCCAGTATCGCCCGCTTGCTCTATAGCGCCCACGTCCGTGCAGACACCCTTGGAGGCAGCGCGGATGGGTGTGTTTTCACATCCGGTTTGATGTCCGCAAAGATGCCAAGCCACTCCAGTAACACTGAAAGGTCTCATTATGAGCAAATCTTACGAGCTCGCTGCCGAGACACGTACACAGGCCGGTAAGGGGTCCGCCCGTGCAACACGTCGTAGCGGCAGAGTGCCAGCAGTCATTTATGGTGACAAGCAGGCTCCAATATCTATCTCCCTTGATTACAAGGAAATTTACTACAAGATTCATGGTGGCGGTTTTCTCAAGACTGTAGCAACGATCGTTGTTGGCGGCGAAAAAATTCGCGTTCTGCCGAAGGATTACCAGTTGGACCCTGTCAAGGATTTCCCGATGCACGTTGATTTCTTGCGCGTTTCGGCAAATGCCCGCGTAAACGTCAACATTCCAGTGCATTTCATCAATCATGAACTGTCACCCGGCATCAAAAAGGGTGGCGTGCTCAATATTGTGGCTCATGATGTTGAATTATCGTGCCCTGTTGATGCAATTCCAGACTTCATCACCGGCGATTTGACCGGCATTGAAATCGGCCACTCGCTTCACATTTCGTCCATCACGCTGCCTGAAGGTGTGACGTCGGTAGTTGATCGTGACCTAACGCTTGCCGCTATCGCAGCGCCTGCAGGCGGTGTTGAAGCTGCTGCCAAGGCATAATTCGTAAAAGGTCAGGACCATGCTGGTAATAACCGGACTTGGAAATCCTGGCCTGAAATATGCGCATAACAGACATAATATCGGTTTTATGGCGGCGGACGCAATTGTCCGCCGCCATAATTTTGGGCCTTGGGTGAAGAAGTTTTCCGGCGAGGTTTCCGAAGGCACGCTGGACGGCGTCAAGGTCTTAGTGCTCAAACCCCTCACATTCATGAATGACAGCGGCCGCGCAGTCGCCGCCGCGATGCAATTTTACAAGCTTGATCTCAAAGATGTGGTCGTGATCTACGATGAGCTGGACCTTGTGCCCGGCAAAGTGCGGGTAAAAACTGGCGGCGGGTCCGGCGGGCATAATGGCATCAAGTCCATCGACCAGCATTGCGGCAAGGAATACCGCCGCGTACGCCTCGGCATCGGCCATCCAGGCAACAAAGAACAAGTGCATAACCACGTGCTCGGCGATTTCCACAAGATAGACAAAGACTGGGTGGACCCGCTGATGGACGCGGTGAGCGACGCAGCCTCCCTGCTCCTCTCTCAGGACGAAAACGCCTTCGCCAACCGCGTAGCGGTACTGCTTGGCAAAAACGACGAACCATCCAACAAGCCCGCCAAGACAGTAAATTTGCCCAAGGCACAAAGCGACATCCGCGCTGCAAGGCCAAAGGAAGCGCCGAAGTTGCCGGACACAGGCCCGATGGCAGCGATGTTGAAGCGGTTGTTTAGTAAGGATTGAGCCTGCCGCGTCCCTACCAAGTTTGATTTTCACTCTCAAAAATGTTACACGAAAACACGAACTTCGTGTTTCAGTGAGGCCGCGATGAAAAATGTGACTATTTCTTTGAAGGATGACATTGCCAGCCGTGCGCGAGTTGCAGCGGCTAGGCAGGGCCTGAGCGTGTCTCGCTTTGTCAGCAATCTTTTGGAAAAAAATCTGGCTGAACCCGCAACTAAGGTTGCCAATCCTGAGAACCCCCAATATCAAGCCTTGCAGCGTATCCTTGCTGGCCCGAAGTGGGATGTGACTGAAAACGGCAGGATGCCGACTTCAGATGAGCGCAATTCACGTGGGTGACATTTTCTTTGATTCAAATGTTCTTCTTTACATTCATGACAGTTCGAACAGCACAAAAATTGAAATGGCCACCCGCTGGCTGGCGCAGGTATCGCTATATGAAAGCGCTGTCACAAACCTTCAGGTCTTGAATGAAGTAACAAATGTGCTTTTCAAACGACGCAAGGATTTGCCGAGTGAAGCGGTGTTTTCGATTGTTAATAATTTCGCATATTTGGGCGCAAGCCCGTTAACGTGGCCAGAAGTTCTTACCGCCCGCACACTTCGCACCTCAACGGGCTATTCTTGGTGGGATTGCCTGCTTCTTGCCTCCGCGCTTGAACTTGGCTGTAGCCATTTCCTTTCAGAGGATTTACAGGACGGCCAGCAAATTGGTGATCTCACCATCATCAATCCATTTTTACATGCGCCTGAAGATATTTTTCAAGCCTGAGCGGGACTAAATTACATGGGTTTCAAATGCGGTATCGTCGGCCTGCCAAATGTTGGCAAGTCCACCCTTTTCAATGCGCTGACAAAGACAGCCGCCGCGCAGGCTGCCAATTATCCCTTCTGTACGATTGAGCCGAACACGGGCGAAGTGGCCGTGCCAGACCCGCGCCTCGACATAATTGCCAAGATTGGCAAGTCGATCAACATAGTGCCAACGCGCATCGCCTTTGTGGATATCGCCGGCCTCGTGCGCGGCGCATCGAAGGGCGAAGGTTTGGGCAATCAGTTCCTCGCCAACATCCGCGAGGTGGACGCGATTGTTCACGTGCTGCGCTGCTTTGAAGACGATGACATTACCCATGTCGAGGGCAAGATCGACCCTGTTTCGGATGCCGATACGGTCGAGACTGAGCTGATGCTGGCGGATTTGGATAGCATTGACCGCCGCGTGGTGCAGTTCCGTAAACGCGCGCAACTCAAAGACAAGGAAGCCATGACCCTGCTCCCCGTCATGGAACAGGTGCTGGCACTGCTCACGGATGGCAAGCCCGCACGGCTGTTGCTAAAAACACTACCTGCCGATGAATTGCCCCTGCTTGCTGGCTTAAATCTCCTCACATCGCATCCAGTGCTATATGTGTGCAATGTCATGGAAAAAGACGCCGCAAGTGGCAATGCCCATACAAAAGCTGTTGAGAAAATGGCCGCCGCCCAAGGTGCGGGCTGCGTGACAATTTCTGCCAATATTGAAGCCGAAGTCGCCCAGCTGCCAGACGAAGATGCCAAAGAATTCCTGTCGGATTTAGGCCTTGAAGAGCCCGGCCTCGATAAGCTCATCCACGAGGGCTACAAGCTGCTCGGCCTCATCACATATTTCACAGTCGGCCCGAAAGAAACCCGCGCATGGACTGTCCACAAGGGCGCCAAAGCCCCGCAGGCCGCTGGCGTTATCCACACCGATTTCGAAAAAGGCTTCATCCGCGCGCAAACCATTGCCTATAATGATTTTGTCACGCTAGGCGGCGAAGTGGCGGCCAAAGAAGCGGGTAAAGCCCGCGATGAAGGCAAAGAATATGTCGTGCAGGACGGCGATATTATGCTGTTCAAGTTCAACGTTTAGCGTCGTCTCTCGCAATGCAGCAGACCAATTGCTGCATTGCACAATGCCTAGTTGAATTCAATCGATTAATATTGCGACGCACTATAACCTATGGTAATGACGTCACCAGAGAATACACCCATGCCACAAGGACAAATCCATGGCCGCCGCTAAAGCTATCGTATCAGAAGAAAAAATTCGCGAAATAGCCCATCAATTATGGGTAGATGCTGGCCAGCCGGAAGGCCAGGCTGAGTCACATTGGTTCAATGCGCTTGAGTTAGCATCAGCCAAGGCTGCAAAGAATGCCGCAAAGCCTGCGGATAAGGTCGCTTCCAAGCCAGCGGCCACAGTTAAACCAGCTAAGGTTGCGGTTAAGAAGTCGAAATAATTGTCCGGTCTTAAATAACAAACATTAGAGCGCGGGCAAAACCCGCGCTTTTTTGTTGTTTCAACTGAACCTGTTCAGAACATCAGTGCCAAACTTTAGACAATTATGGCGCAATTGACGCTTGCGCCAGCTTAAACAAGCATTAGTCTACCACCAATGAACACTCAATCGCACATATTAATGGGTGCATTTCTCTTTGGGCGCCAGGTGCCGCGCACGGCATGGGCGGGAGCCGCTGGCGGCCTGCTGCCAGACTTGCCGATGTTTGTGATAGTCGGCGTGCTGCGCGCTGCAGGGTATGATTTTGAAGATATTTTCAGCCGCCTTTACTGGTCGAGCTGGTGGCAAATTTGCAATGCCATCGGCCATAACATCATATTGTGGACGGCATTATTGGCATTTGCACTGTACGCAAAGAGCTACAAAAAGTGGCTTTCATCGGGCAAAACAAACATCGTGCTCGCCTTTTCCTCCTCCGCGCTTCTGCACTCTTGTGTGGATTTTTTCGTGCATCGCGAAGACGCTCACATGCACTTCTGGCCACTCACAAATTGGAAATATGTATCGCCCGTTTCATACTACGACCGCGCCCATTTCGGCGGACCATTCAGCCTGTTCGAGGCGACAATAGGCATAATTATCGCCGTCTCACTATTTCGTACTTTTAAGTCAAAATACGTCCGTGCCGCACTGGCGCTTTCGATTGTCATGTATGCGGCAATTCCGGTTTTCTTTTTCTACCAAATGTCACACGGCTAACCCGACAGAAATATCTGCCGGGCAACGTCCATCCGCAATTTACGACCTTTTAGCCGGGCATGTCGAAAGTCCAAGCACCGAGTAAAGCGGGCATGTGCCGACGAGACCCGTCAACAACGGTACGATGCCAATCAGCGTCCAATAGCGCCACGACGCGGTAGGATAGAGGAAGAACATCGCCAGCAACACAGCACCGACAATGACACGCAATGCACGATCCGTAGTGCCTTCATTCGTCTTAAACATTGTAATCTCCATTGTGGTTGGCGCAAGCCACCCGAACATGTAGAGATCGTAACATAGTCAAGTGCATGATCATTTGATCCGCATCAAGCGGGGCACTCAATGACCGGAGAATTCAACGAGCGTTCTAACCGGCACCCCCATCGCCTCCAGCTTCTTGCGCCCGCCAAGGTCCGGCAAATCAATGACAAAGCACGCCGCGACAATCTCAGCGCCAATCTGGCGTAGCAGTTTCACGGCACCCTCCGCAGTGCCGCCCGTCGCGATAAGATCATCGACCAAAATAACCTTCTCGCCCGGCTTGACCGCATCAACGTGAATTTCCATTTCATCGACACCATATTCCAAACTATAGGCAATGCGCACGGTTTCATGCGGCAGCTTGCCCTTTTTGCGGATAGGCACAAAGCCGGCCGATAGCTGATGCGCCATCGCGCCACCCAAAATAAACCCTCGCGCTTCTATCCCCGCAATCTGATCCACCTTGGTGCCGGCATAAGGCTGCACCAACTCATCGATAGCGCGGCGAAACGCACGGGCATTGCCAAGCAATGTGGTGATATCACGGAACAGAATACCGGGCTTTGGATAATCCGGAATGGTGCGAATAGCATTGCGTAGTGTTTGTTCGAGTGTGGATTGCATTGTGGATTCCTTTGGCGAGACAGCATCTTTGCAGGAATTTGGACAAACAAAAAGGGCGGCATTTCTGCCGCCCACAAATTAATCGCACCTGTTTAAATCTCAATGCGGTGTGTCTGCCCAAACCTTGCGCTTTGTCAGATAAACTAGCGAACCAAACAGCGCCAAGAAAATCATAACCGAGAAGCCGGTCTTCTTACGTGCTTCCAAATGCGGCTCCGCTGCCCACATCATGAATGCAGCAACATCGTGCGCATACTGATCCACTGTGGCTGGCGATCCATCATCATATGTAACCTGACCGTCACTCAAAGGCTTTGCCATTGAGAGCGAACGAGCCGACATGAAGTGCGGGTTGTAATAAGTACCCTTTGGAATTTCCATGCCAGCCGGCGGTGTTTTGTCATAGTTAGTCAGCAGACCATAAATATAATCCGGACCACCCTCGGCATATTGTGTGAATATGTCGAACACATAAAGCGGAAAACCGCGTTCTGTGCCCCGCGCCTTTGCCAGCAATGAGAAATCTGGCGGGGCTGCACCATTGTTGGCAGCCGCAGCGGCTTCTGTGTTGGCAAACGGCGACGGAAAATAGTCAGACAAAGTAGCCTTGCGGGTGTACATTTCACCAGCCGCATTCGGCCCGTCTTGCACTTCATACTCCGCAGCGAAAGCTTTCACTTGACCTTCATCATATCCAATGTCTTGCAACGTACGGAACGATACGCGGCTCATGGAATGGCAAGCCGAGCACACTTCCTTGTAGACTTTCAGGCCGCGTTGTAGCTGGGCGGTATCAAACTTGCCGAACGGTCCGGCAAAGCTCCAAGACTGCTCAGTGGGCTTCTCCATTGGAAAATGCGTCGGTTCTGCGGGATTGTGCGCCTCCTCAGCGTACACAAAACCGGTGCTCAGTGTGAGCGCAAGGGCAACACCAGCGAGGAGTTTTTTCATTATAGTAACCCTTTTCATCACGCTGGCAGCGCCGTCATTTTGTTCTTTTCCAACACAGCTTCCGTGATGGAATTTGGCAAGCGCTTTGGTGTCTCAATGAGGCCCAGCACCGGCAAAACAATCAGGAAGAAAGCGAAGTAGAAGATCGTACCAATCAGCGACATCATCGGATAGATGCCTTCCGCAGGGCGCGAGCCGAGCCAGCCAAGCATGATCGCATTGATAACGAACAGCCAGAAGAACAGCTTATACCAAGGGCGGTAGACGGCGGAGCGTACCTTTGATGTATCCAGCCACGGCAGGATGAACAGCATCACAATCGCACCAAACATCGCCAAAACGCCGCCGAGCTTGGAATCAATCGGTCCGATATTGAAAGTGATGGCGCGTAAGATTGCGTAGAATGGCAGGAAGTACCATTCAGGCACGATGTGTGCCGGCGTCTTCAAAGCGTTGGCTTCGATATAGTTATCAGGATGGCCCAAGAAATTAGGCATGTAGAACACAAAGTAGAGGTACACGGCCAAAAACACGATGAGCGCGAAAGCATCTTTAACAGTCGCATATGGCGTAAAGGCAACAGTGTCTGTCTTTGACTTTACCTCAATGCCCGTCGGGTTTGTTTGACCCGAAACATGAAGCGCCCATACGTGCAAAATAACCACACCGGCAATCATGAACGGCAGCAAATAATGCAGGGAAAAGAAGCGGTTCAGCGTTGGATTATCCACCGCAAAGCCACCTAGCAGCAATTGCTGCACCCATTCGCCGACAATCGGGAACGCAGTGAAGAAGTTGGTGATAACCGTAGCGCCCCAAAATGACATTTGTCCCCAAGGCAATACGTAGCCCATGAAAGCAGTCGCCATCATCAAAAGGAAGATTACGCAGCCCAAAATCCAAAGCAATTCGCGCGGCTCTTTGTAAGAACCATAATACATGCCACGGAAAATGTGGATATAAACGGCAACGAAGAAGAACGAAGCGCCGTTGGAATGAAGATAGCGAAGCAGCCAACCATGGTTCACATCGCGCACGATGGTTTCAACAGAATTGAACGCTTGTGCCGTGGAAGACGCATAGTGCATCGCCAACACCACGCCTGTGAGTATCTGAATAACAAGCATAATCGCTAAGATGCCGCCAAACGCGTAGGCATAGTTTAGATTGCGCGGCACCGGATAAGACACAAAAGAATCATGCATCAAGCGCGGTAGTGGCAAACGGGCATCGAACCATTTGCCGAGGCCGCTCTTGGGTGTGTAGGTTGAAGTTCCTGCACTCATTTATTTAACTCCCCACGGCAATCAGCCGATCTTGACAACCGTATCGGATAAAAACTTGTAATTTGGCACAGGCAAATTTTCTGGCGCAGGGCCTTTGCGGATGCGCCCGGCGGTATCATAAACCGATCCATGGCAAGGGCAGAACCAGCCATTATATTCACCGGATTGGCCAAGCGGAATGCAGCCCAAATGGGTGCAAGAACCGATCATCACGATCCAGTTTTCTTTGCCTTCGCCCGCCGAACGGTTGATGTCCGTGGCATCCGTTTCACCGGCACTATTAACGTTGCGTGACTTTGGATCCTTGAGGTCCGCTAAAGTCACTGCCTTGGCTTCCTCAACCTCTTTATCAGTACGGTTACGGATAAAAATCGGCTTGCCGCGCCACTTGGCGACCAATGACATGCCCTTATCAAGGCTGGAAACATCCACCTCAATAGACGACAACGCCAAAGTGGACGCATCCGGGCGCATTTGGTCAATAAACGGCCAAACTGCGGCAACGCCGCCAACAGCGGCGGCCATTCCTGTCGCCACGAGAAGCATGTCGCGGCGGGTTGGTTCTGGTGTGTCGTGTGCGCTCACAGGACTTTTCCTTGTCACGTATCGATTTCAGCCATGGACTTTGCAGAGTTTTAGATGTGCGCAAGCCAATCCAAAAGCCGGAATCCCCTCAGCATTCGATTAACGCTCTAACCGCCAGCGCCAGTGTTTGCAAGTCCGCCACCCGTCACAATGGCACTATGTCGCGGAGAAATTCACGGCTTTTCGGCGGGCACGCTATTCTGCGGCTTCAAGTCCGAGGAACCCGCCCGATTGACGATGCCAAAGGCCGGCATAAATGCCGCCCTTGGCGATCAATTCACTGTGGCTGCCGTCCTCAACAATCCTGCCTTTATCCAGCACAATCAACCTGTCCAGCGCCGCAATTGTGGATAGCCGGTGCGCAATGGCAATCACAGTTTTGCCCTGCATCAAACGGAACAGATTTTCCTGAATTGCCTGCTCAACTTCGCTATCCAGCGCCGATGTCGCCTCATCCAAAATCAATATCGGCGCGTCTTTGAGCATCACGCGGGCAATGGCCACACGCTGGCGCTGGCCGCCTGAAAGCTTCACCCCGCGCTCACCGACATGGGCGTCATAGGCCTTACGCTCTTTCGGATCGCTCAAATCTTGAATAAAATCATCCGCCTCCGCGCGCCGCGCCGCCTCAATCATTTGCGCCTCGGAAGCGTTCGGCCGGCCATAAAGAATATTGTCCCGCACGGAGCGATGCAGCAGCGATGTATCTTGCGTGACCATGCCAATATGCCAGCGTAGCGAATCCTGCCCCACCTTGGCAATGTCTTGCCCGTCAATGGTAATAGCTCCGCCCTCAACATCGTAGAACCGCAGCAGTAAATTCACCAAAGTGGATTTGCCCGCGCCGGAACGGCCGACCAGCCCGATTTTCTCACCCGCTTTGATGCTCAAATTCAGATCATCAAACAGCCCGGCATCCTTGCCATAGTGGAATTTTACATGGTTAAAATGCACCGCGCCATGATCAACAACCAGCGGCTTTGCTCCTGCGATATCGGATACCAAAACAGTCTTTGCCACGGTTTCCATCGAGTTTTGAATTGTACCAAAATTGCGGAGCAGACTGTTAAGCTGCGTCATCATCCGGCCAAGCAACATGTTGAGCCGCAGCACCAGCCCGAGTGCTACCGCGATACCGCCGGTGGAGATTTGATTATTCAGCCACAGGTCAACGGACACTATCGCAATTGCCGAAATCATCACGCCGCTGGTTAGCCCCAACGAAATGCGAATGCCGGATAGCCCGCGCGTAAATGGCGTCATGGCTTCAATAAAATTATCCATGCCAGCGCGGATATAATCATCATCGCGGGTTTGTGAGCCGAACAGTTTCAGCGTCTGGATATTGGCATAACCATCCACCAGCCGCCCCTGCACAACTGAATTGGCCTCAGCACTTTCCTTGGCGGACTTGCGCACTTTCGGCAGATAATGCTGCGCCAAGAAGCCAAACACGATCAGCCAGCCAACGACAATCATCGCCAGCCGCCAGTCCAAACTGCCCACCAGTGCAATCGTCGAAAACGCATAGACAATCGAAAACCAAATGACCTGCAACAGCGAGACCATAAAGTCGCCCGTCGCCTGCCCTGCCTGCCACACTTTGGAGGCCACGCGGCCCGCAAAATCATTCTGAAAGAAGGTCACACTCTGCCGCGCCACGCGCTGATGCGCCTGCCAACGCACCATGTTAAAAAAGCCCGGCACAATCGCCTGCTCCTCCACCAGCGCCGCGAGTGCAGTAACGAGTGTGCGGGCAACCGTGATGGTAACGAGCATAAGGATCAGTTCAGTGCCATGGCTGTGCATCAGCCCCGCCCAGCCTTGCAACCGATCAAAGCTGCCGAGCAAATCCACCAGCCGGCCGACAAACCAAAACAGCGCAGCCTCAATTAGCGCCACCAGCCCGCCCAGCACCAGCATTGCCACAAATGCCAGCTTGGCTTGGCGCACGAAAAACCACATAAACGCAAAAGTCTTGTGCGGAATTGTGCCCGTCGGTACACCTTGAAACGGGTCAATCCAGCTTTCAAACAGGCGGTATATACGGTTCACTCAGCCGCCTCCGCCGCTTCCAGCCCTAGGAACCCGCCGGACTGGCGCTCCCAAAGGTTCGCATAAATGCCGCCACGGGCAATTAGCTGCGCATGGCTGCCGTCCTCGACAATTTTGCCCTTATCCAGCACAATCAGCCTATCAAGCGCGGCAATGGTCGAAAGCCGGTGGGCAATGGCAATAACCGTCTTTCCTTCCATCAGGCGGAACAGGTTTTCCTGAATGGCTTGTTCAACTTCCGAGTCCAGCGCCGATGTTGCCTCGTCCATAATGAGAATTGGGGCATCCTTAAGCATCACACGGGCAATCGCGATACGCTGGCGCTGGCCACCGGATAGCTTCACGCCGCGCTCACCGACATGGGCATCATAGCCGGTGCGGCCTTTGGGATCTTCAAGACTGGCAATAAACTCCTGCGCTTCCGCACGCTTGGCCGATTCCACCATATCCGCCTCGGAGGCATCTGGCCGTCCATACAGGATATTATCGCGAACTGAGCGATGCAGCAGCGAAGTATCCTGCGTAATCATGCCGATATGCGCGCGCAAACTGTCCTGAGTGACGCCAGCGATATTCTGCCCGTCGATGGTAATGCTGCCACCTTCCAGATCATAAAATCGCATAAGCAAATTCACCAAAGTGGATTTGCCCGCACCGGAACGCCCGACCAGACCAATCTTCTCGCCCGGCTTAATTTTGAGATTGAGTTTCTCAATTATGCCGCTGTCCTTGCCATAGTGGAAGGTCATATTGTTGAAAGCTATCGCTCCTTTGGGGACTGTTAGCTCTGGCGCATCCGGCGCATCCTGCACCAAGCGCGGTGCGGAAATCGACGTTATGCCATCTTCCACCGTACCAATATTTTCAAACAATGCCGAAACTTCCCACATAATCCACTGGCTCATACCATGCAGCCGAAGCACTAGCGAAACAGGCACAGCCACCGCGCCGATGGTAATCGCGTTAGCCAGCCAAAGCTGCACACCAAGCGCGCCAACGGCAAACAAGAGCAAACAGTTGATGCAATATAGAACGAAATGAAAAATCGTGACGTAGCGCATCTGGGCATGCACAGTGCCAAGAAATTCCACCATACCTTCACGAGCATAGGCCTCCTCGCGTTTGGAATGTGAGAACAGCTTCACCGTGGCAATGTTGGTGTAGCTGTCAACAATCCGCCCCGTCATCGTCGAGCGGGCATCCGCCTGCTTTGCCCCCACTTGGCGTAACTTGGGAATAAAATAGCGCAGCAGGAATATGTATAACAACAACCAGATAATCATCGGCACGGTAAAGCGCCAATCCAGTGTCGCCATCAAAACCAAGACGCCGATGAAATAAACGATCACATAATTGAGAACATCCAGCACCTTCATCACGCATTCGCGCACGGCAAGCGCCGTCTGCATCATCTTGGTAGCAACACGCCCCGCAAACTCATCCTGATAAAAGCTCATGGATTGATTGAGCAAATAGCGATGCACCAACCAGCGAATGCGCATCGGGTAATTGCCCAATAGCGTCTGGTGCATAAACAGCGAGTGCAACAACGAAACACCCGGCAGCGCCACCAACACCACCAGCGAAATCAAGGTCAACCGCCAGCCTTCATTAGACAAAAATGTCTCACGCGATTGGGATGACAGCCAATCCACCACATTGCCCAAAAAGCCGAAAAGCGTGACTTCAATAATCGCAATCAGCGAGGTCAGCACCGCCATAGCGACTATCGCCGGCCACGCGCCCTTTGTGTAAAACATACAAAACGCCAGCAGCGTTTTCGGCGGCTCAGTAGGCTCGGCGACAGGAAACGCATCGAGGCGATTTTCAAACCATGAGAACATTATCGTATTTCCAATTTAATGCCCGCAACCATATGAGCGCTTTCCCTCGGGAAAGCGTCATTAAGCGACCGGTCTAAAGTAATAACGCAAACCATGACCCAAAGGCCATGCATGGCGATAAAAAGAATAATGGATATGCGTCGCGATTGGCGCAATTCAAGCTTATCATGTGGAATACTGGCAAAGTAGGGTAATTCAAGCGCCAGCTAACACGATGCTTTTCAATTGTTGCGCAATTGCAACGACACTTGTATCGAAAGCCGCATGACCCTTTGCATCGCACTTTATCAACCGGATATTCCCGGCAACACCGGCACCATCATCCGCACTGCGGCGTGTTTGGGTCTGATGGTGCACATCATCGAGCCCGCCGGATTTGACCTGTCAGACCGCGCTTTGAAACGCTCCGGTATGGACTATGTCGAGCAAGCCGTCGTAACGCGCCATCTGAATTGGGATGCGTTTGATACGTGGCGCAAAGCCGAAAACCGCAGACTGGTGCTCGCCTCAACCAAAGCCGCCACGCCTTACACGAGGTTCCCCTACCAAGGACAAGACATCCTCTTGTTTGGCCGCGAATCCTCCGGCGTGCCTGAAGCCGTCCACAACAGCGCAGACCAGCGCATCATCGTGCCCATGGTCGAACGCCGCCGCTCGCTCAATCTTGCCGTGTCGGTCGGCATGATCGCGGGCGAAGCCCTGCGGCAGATATCCACATCTTGAGCCATAATTTGGCGGGCATTAAGAATTCCTGTTAGAGAATTCACAAATCGGGCCAACCCCGAATCAGAGGATTGTTTGATGGAAAAGCCAAACCTGCCGAATGTCTTACCGGACAATATCGAAGACAAAATGCGCGCCGCAAAAACATGGTTCGAAGCGCTTCGCGACAGCATTTGTCATAGTCTCGAAAAGATTGAGGACGAGCTTGTCGGACCGCTGTCCGATCAGCCTGCTGGTCGCTTTGAGCGCACCCCGTGGAAGCGTCCCGGCGGCGAAGGCGGCGGTGGCACGATGTCGATTATGCATGGCCGCGTGTTTGAAAAAGCAGGCGTCCACACCTCAACTGTCCACGGCGAATTCTCGCCGGAGTTCCGCAAGCAGATTCCTGGCGCTGAAGAAAATCCAGGCTTTTGGGCATCCGGCATTTCACTCATCATCCATCCGCAAAATCCAAATGTACCAGCGGTCCACATGAACACGCGCATGGTCGTCACCTCGAGCCAATGGTTCGGCGGCGGGGCGGATCTCACACCCGTTCTGGACGCACGGCGCACGCAAACCGACCCGGATACCATCGCATTTCATAAGTCCATGAAGTTCGTCTGCGACCGCCACAAGGTGGCAAATTATGATCGCTATAAAGCATGGTGCGACGAATATTTCTTCCTGCCCCATCGCGATGAGCCGCGCGGCGTCGGCGGCATTTTCTACGACTGGCTGCGCACACCCGAACAAGACGGCGGCTGGGACGCCGACTTTTCCTTCACGCAAGACGTAGGCCGCACCTTTGGCGTGGTCTATCCCCATCTGGTGCGCAAGAACTTCAACACGCCATGGACCGAAGAGCAGCGAGACGAACAGCTAATCCGCCGTGGCCGCTATGTGGAATTCAACCTGCTCTACGATCGCGGGACTATCTTTGGCCTCAAAACCGGCGGCAATGTGGATTCGATTTTGTCGTCCATGCCGCCAATGGTTAGATGGCCTTAAGCCTCCAAAAGTTCTTGTCCACTTAACGTAAAATCGCTGGCAACCCATTCATCTTCCAGCGCTTTCAGCTTTGCGCCCAATTTCAGCCCCGGAGCCATGCCTCGCGCCAGCAAATCCGCCCCGCTCACGGGGAATTTCGGCATCTGCCATTTTACGGCAAAATCCAGCAGCCGCGAATAACCCGCCGCCTTCATCATTTCCTTGTCGTCCGAAGCGGCCAGAGCGCGGGCAGACGACAGCGCCGAGCGCAGCCGGTCTACAACACCTGAAACATCGCAGCGATAAAGATTTCGCGCAAAGATACGATTATCCAAATCCGGCGCAGGCAGCATCGCTTTTGCCGACTGCTCTAAGCGGTCTCGCTCTGCATTGGCAAGTTTCAGGCGCTTGCCAAGCTCTTCCATACGCACATCATAAGGCGGCACAATCGACATCAGGCGCAGCATGGGTTCCTGCTTCCAGCCCAAATCACGCTCCGCGGCCATCAATCCGTGAATGCCGTCAATGCCCCATTTTTCACTTTCCGGCAGCACCTCGGTCAAAACACCGGATTGCCGCATCCATAAAAGCGCCCGCGAAGGGTCCGGCGCCGAGAGTAGTTTTTTGAGCTCCGCCCACACCCGCTCGGCAGATAGCTGCTTCAATCCGTCCTTAAGACGGGCACAAGCGCGAATGCCATCGGCATCAGGCCGGCCATTGCCATACCAGGCAAAGAAGCGGAAAAATCGCAATATCCGCAAATAATCCTCACGCACCCGCGCATCCGCATCGCCGATAAAGCACAGCGTTTTGGACTCAATATCCTTGAGGCCGCCGACGCTATCAAACACCGTGCCGTCCGCATCGGCATAAAGCCCGTTAATCGTAAAATCGCGCCGCGCCGCATCCGCGTCCCAATCGCGCCCGAATTGCACAACGGCATGGCGGCCATTTGTTTCGATATCCGCCCGAAGCGTCGTCACCTCGAACGCCTCGCCATCCACAAGCAAGGTCACCGTACCATGCTCGATACCCGTCGGAATGCTTTTGTATCCCGCCTCGGTGGCACGATGGATAACCTCCGAGGGCAAGGCTGTCGTGGCAATATCAATGTCGGCAACCGGCAGTCCGAGCAGCGCATTGCGCACCGCGCCGCCCGCAATCCGCGCTTCTTCGCCGTCCGTGTTTAGCAACGCCAGCACATGCTGCACCGACGAACGCGACAGAAAATCGGCCTTACCTTTGAGAGAAACAGTCACACATAAAGCCTTTCGTAGAGCATCCGTATGATCCCGGCTGTAACCCCCCAAATCATCCGGTCCTCATATTGTATCACATAATAATGCCGCTCAATGCCCTGCCACACACGGCTTTGGCGCTGGTGGTTAGAAGGGTCCATGAGAAACGCCAGCGGTACATCAAACACCGCAGCCACCTCATCAGGATTGATCGTCAGCGCCACATTTGCGGCTACCAAACCCAGCACTGGCTTGATGCGAAATCCGCTCCCCGTGAGATAATCCGGCAACTGGCCGATCACTTCCACATCATCAGGCCTTAGCCCGATTTCTTCTTCCGCCTCGCGAAGCGCGGCATGGTGGTGCGTTGGGTCATCGTCATCAATCGCCCCGCCCGGAAACGCCACCTGCCCCGCATGTTTGCGCATTTGTTCAGTGCGCTGTGTCAGGATAACCTGCACCTCATTTTCATGCTGATGCAGACCGATCAGCACAGCCGCATCGCGCAATGTGGAGCCAGCCAGCGCCTCTTGAAACTCCGGGTTCAAACGGTGATCGCCATAAATAATATCATGGCTCGACCCTTCCGCCCGCGCCGCGCGCTCGCGGAAATCAGCGATTGAAAAACTCACAGCGAAAGCGCCGCTAGGCGCGATGCCAGCATGATTTTGAAAACTTGACCACCGGAGCGAACAGCAAACCAAAGCTCACTGTCGATCTCAATATCCTCGCCCAGCGCCACCAATTCATACATCAGCGCCCGCGAAAACAGCGCTTCCAGCCGACCTCGAATATGCACATACGGCTTCAGCCCGCCCGTCGTCGCCTCGATCTCAAAACGTATCGGATGCTCCGCGCCAGCGCTCACCACATCCCCAACATTGGTGCGAAACGTCAGAACAGCTTCGCCATTTTGGCTTTCCCGCACCAACTCCACAGCCACAAATGGCGCATCGATAATACGAATGCCGACCTTTTCCACCGGCGTCACAAGGTAGGTCTTCCCATCCTCATCCTTGCGCAAAACTGTGGAAAACAAGCGCACCAGCGGCGCACGGCCAATCGGCGTGCCCATATAAAACCATGTGCCATCGGCACGGATTTCCATATCAATATCACCGCAAAATGGCGGATTCCATTTATCTAAAGGCGGCAAACCGCGTGTGCCATCCGCCGCACGGGCGACAAGCGCCTGCAACGCGCCGATACCTGCCGCGCCGCCCAAACTGCTGTTCTGCTCAAAATCCGATTTTTTAACCATCAAGTCACGAAATAGTCACTCTTGCGCCGCTTGTCATGTCACAACAGACGATTAGGTTCGTATAGTAGCAAAATAATAAATTCGAATCACCCGCGCCGCGAGGACGACCATGAATAGCATGACAAAAACCAAAGCCAGCGACCCAAAAGCGATGGTGGCATTGGCCGAAACGGCGCAAACTGATCTGAAAAACATTCGCCAAACCATAGCCAAGCAAATTTTCGGGCAAGAGTTGGTTGTTGAGCGCTCGCTCGTGGCAATCTTGTCTGGCGGTCACGCATTGCTGGTGGGTGTTCCGGGTCTGGCAAAAACCAAGCTCGTTGAAACACTGGGTGCGGTTCTCGGTCTCAATGAGCGTCGCGTGCAGTTCACGCCAGATTTGATGCCGTCTGATATTATTGGCTCGGAAGTGATGGACCAATCGGCCGATGGCAAGCGCTCGTTCCGCTTTCTCAAAGGCCCCGTGTTCGCACAGCTTTTGATGGCAGACGAAATCAACCGCGCCTCCCCGCGCACGCAGTCCGCCCTGTTGCAGGCGATGCAGGAATATCACGTTACAGTGGCTGGTCAGCGCTATGATTTGCCTGCTCCGTTCCATGTACTCGCGACGCAAAACCCGCTGGAACAAGAAGGCACCTATCCCCTACCCGAAGCACAGCTGGACCGCTTCCTCATGCAGATTGACGTGCTGTATCCAGAACTTGATGCCGAGCGCAAAATTCTCATCGAGACCACAGGAACCAGCGGCGCGGAAATATCATCCGTCATCTCGCCGGAGCGCTTGATGGAAATGCAAAGCCTCGTCCGCGCCATGCCAGTGCCGGAAACCGTGGTGGATGCAATATTGAAACTGGTGCGCTCCGCCCGTCCGGATGATGCTGCTAACGAAATAGCCAAGTCCATCTCGTGGGGCCCCGGCCCGCGTGCCGGACAAGCGCTCATGCTTTGTGCCCGCGCCCGTGCACTTTATGATGGCCGCCTTGCGCCCTCCATTGATGACGTCAAAGCACTTGCCGAGCCTGTACTCCAGCATCGCATGGCGCTGACATTTGCCGCCCGTGCTGATGGTTTGGGAGTGCGCGATGTGATCGCCAAATTGGTCAAGGCCATCTGATTTGGCAACACTGGGCATTCAATCCGCGCCAACGCCAAAGCTTGAGGCTCTGTCTCAGGCGCGGTCTCGCGCGGCATTGATACCTGATTTGCTGGTCGAAGCGAGGCGCATTGCTGCCACGGTTGCCGTCGGTTGGCACGGCCGCCGGATGCGCGGCTCAGGCGAAAACTTCTGGCAGTTCAGACCTTATGTGAATGGCGAACCATCCGGCCAGATCGACTGGCGCAGGTCCGCCCGCGATGACCATAGCTATGTTCGCGAAAAAGAATGGGACGCCGCCCACACATTTTGGCTCTGGGCAGACCCGTCGAAGTCGATGCAATTCCGCTCGACAGGCGTATCCATCTCCAAGGACTCCCGCGCACTGCTCATAGCATTTGCACTCGCCGATTTACTCTCCCGCTCCGGCGAGCGCATCGCATGGCCGGGTGTAGCAACACCATTCGCCTCGCGCGATGGAGCAACCAAATTGGGCCTGCGTTTAGCCAGTGCAAAACAAACCGATGCCTTGCCGGACCTTGCAAGCATCAAGCGCTTTTCCGACGTTGTCATCATCAGCGATTTCGCCGAGGAGCCGGAAGACATTGTCAAAATGCTGCAACCACTTTTCGCGCGCGGCATTCGTGGTCATATGGTAGAAGTGATTGATCCGGTTGAAGAAGACTTCCCCTATGCCGGTCGCAAGGATTTTTACGACCCCGAATCCGGAGCACGCATCTCAGCGGGCCGTGCACAAACGGTTGCAAACGAATATCGTGCAGAGTTTCAGGCCCGCCGCGAAACGCTTCGTGCTGCCGCTAAACAGCACGGCTGGAGCTATACTGTCAGCCGCACGGACCAGTCGGTCACGTCAACGCTACTCAGTCTCCACACGGCTTTTAGCGCCGCCGGTGTCTCAGGCAACGGTGCGGCACTATGAGTTGGCTCATCCCCATCAGCGCCGGATACCCGCTTGCGCTCGCCGCTTTGATACTGCTGCCGCTAATTTGGTGGCTTTTGAAAGTTATGCCGCCCAAGCCGGATTTGGAAATTTTTCCGCCATTGAAGACCTTGGCGAAGGTGTTGAAGAACGACAACACGCCGCACAAAACTCCGTGGTGGCTGACATTACTGCGCATGATGATGGCAGCAGCGGTAATCTTCGCCATAACTGACCCCGGCTTTAACCGCGACGTGAAATTGGACGGATCCAAAGGTCCACTGATTATTGTGCTGGACAATGGCTGGCCGTCCAAACGGATTGAGACCATCCAACGGCAAACCGCTGAAAGCCTCATAGCAGAGGCGGCACGCACCGAACGCGTGGTCTATCTTGCCGCCACTTCGCAAGCCGTTGCCACAGATACGGGGCCGTTTGATCCTGATACCGCCCGAAAGCATCTGGCATCTTTGGCCCCAACGCCTGTGTTCGCCGGGCGCAAAACTGCAATTGCCAATCTCATCGCAAAATTGCCTGACACCGCCAATGCCACGATGGCAATATTGTCAGACGGCGTCGCCAATCCGCAGGACGATGCGGCCTTTGCCTCTTTGGACACTAATAAAATCGCCAACACACTCTGGTATGCCCCGCCACTATCAGCCTTCGCAGCTGTGACCTCTGTAAAAAACACATCCGAAGCACTGGAAATTGAAGTGGCTCGTTTTGGCAAGTTGGATGGGGCATCGCTCATCGCCTTCGATGGCAAAAGCCGGCGCATTGGCGAGACGAAAATCACATTCAATGGTAGTGACACCTCGGCAACAGGCAAAATTCTCGCGCCTATTGAACTACGCAACGACATTCAATCTGTCACCATTGAGAGTCAAAAACTCAGCGGTGGAACCTATGTTCTCGACGATAATCTAAAGCGCCGCCGCGTCGCACTGCTCTCTGGCGCCGATGGAGATTTGGCGCAACCGCTACTCTCACCGCTTTACTATATCCGCAAAGCCATCGAACCGTTCGCCGACATCGTCACCCCGCGCAATCTTGATTTGTCAGCATCGCTGGTGGAGCTTATCGCCACCAATCCGTCAGTCATTATCATGGCTGATATCGGCGCGATGCCGGAGCCTTCGGTCAAACCGCTGGAAACGTGGATTGAGAACGGCGGCGTGTTGCTGCGCTTTGCCGGACCGCGTTTGGCTGCGACTGTGGATGATAAATTCCTGCCCGTGATCTTGCGTCAAGGCGAGCGCGCGCTAGGCGGCACAATGTCATGGACTGAGGCCCGGGCGGTGGCTGAATTTCCCAAAACCGGACCCTTCGCCTCTATCCCGACACCCAAGGACGTCACGGTCACGCGGCAAGTATTGGCCGAGCCTGAATCTGGCCTTAGCGATAAAACATGGGCAAGTCTGACAGACGGCACGCCTTTGGTCACAGCCGATAAGCGTGGCAAAGGCCAAATCGTGCTGTTCCACGTCACGCCGCAAGCGACTTGGTCTAATTTGCCTATCTCCGGCACGTTCGTAGAAATGCTGCGCCAGACGATTGCACTAGCGTCCACCACCGGACAGCGCAATGCCGATGGCAGCAACCTTAGCCTAAAACCATGGCGCATAATTGCCAACGACGGCGCAATCGGGCCCGCACCTGCCGATGCGCAGCCTTTGGAAGTATCCAACGAAATGGCCTCCACATTGCAAAATCCGCCCGGCCTTTATGGTAACGAAGACGGTGCGCTTGCGCTTAACCTTTTGAAGACAGGCGCAAAACTGGAGCCCTCCTTAGTGCCAATTTTGAAGACCAAAGTGCAAACACAAGACTACGTTACTGCCGATACCAAATCATGGAAAGGCCCACTGCTCGGATTGGCGGCGCTGTTGTTAATACTTGATGGCCTCATAATGATCTGGACCAAGCGCCAGCTTTCATCGACGTTGGGAATTGCCACGGCGTTGCTATTTCTGAGCCTTGTGCCCCTGACGGTCTTTGTGCCAACACTTGGTTACGCCCAGCAAAGCGATGCCAAGCCGGGCGATCAGGAGGCAGTCGAAGCGATTTCCAAAACCCGTCTTGCCTATATTATAACAGGAAATGCTGATATCGACCGCGTATCGAAAGAGGGGCTCGAAGGGCTTACCCTGTTTCTCAAGGACAAGACCGCGCTAGAGCCAGCAGATCCCATCGGCATTGATCCGGCGACAGCCGAGCTAACCTTTTATCCTATGCTCTATTGGCCCATTGACCCGGATGGCGAGTTACCTTCGAAAGAAGCCTTGGCCAATATTGATGCTTATATGCAGGCAGGCGGTTCTGTTCTTTTCGATACCCGCGATCAAGGCAGCTCATCCTTCACGCTAAACGAAGACGCCTCGCCAGGCACGCGGCGTTTGCGCGAAATATTGGACGGTATGAACGTGCCGCCGCTGGAGCCGGTTCCATCCGATCATGTGCTGACAAAATCCTTTTTCTTGCTCAAAGACTTCGTCGGCCATTATGCAGGCTCACCTTTGTGGGTTGAGCAAAGCCAAGACAGCGACGTGCGCGTGGACCGCCCTGTGCGCAGCGGCGACCGTGTCTCACCTATCCTGATTACCGGCAATGATCTTGCCTCCGCATGGGCCCTAACGCCGGATGGGCAGGCGCTTTATCCAACCGAACCAAATGACCCGCAGCAACGCATTTATGCGCTGCGCGGCGGCATTAACATCGTGATGTATATGCTCACAGGTAACTACAAAGCCGACCAAGTGCATATCCAGGCGCTCCTCGAAAGGCTTGGGCAATGACCTATTCCCTCGCCCTTGATCCGCTTTTGCCATGGCAAGTCATCGTCGGGATGTGCGTTGTCATTGCACTAACATCCGCAATATTGCTTTATCGCAGCAATCGCGGATCGATCTTGCGCCTGGTGGCCGGCACGGCGCTTATTTGCGCAATTGCCAACCCCACTTTGCAGTCTGAGCAGCGTGCGTCGTTGAAAAGCACTGTGGCAATCATCCTCGATGAAAGCCAAAGCCAAAGTTATGGAAAGCGCAAAGAGCAAACTGCTGCCGCGCTCGAAATTTTAAAAGAGCGCATCGCGCGGTTTTCAGATTTTGAAGTCCGCGTCGTAAGCGCGAGCAAAGCCACCGAAGATGGTAACGAAGCCTCCACCCGAATTTATGCTGCGCTGAATGAAGCCTTTCGCGATGTGCCGCCCTCTCGCGCGGGCGGCGCGATAATCATCACCGACGGTCAAGCCCATGATATTCCTCCCGACGCAGGCAAAGGTCTCGGCTTCAACGCCCCTGTCCATTCACTCATCACCGGCAGTGCCAGCGAGACCGACCGGCTGGTGCGCTTCATTGAGGCACCCAAGTTCGGTATCGCAGGAAAACCGCTCGCATTTGTCTATCGCGTTGATGATGACGGCGTGGCGGCAACTGGAACGCCAGTCAGAGTTCAAGTGTTTCTTAATGGCGAGCTGCTGAAAGAGGAGACAGCGATCACAGGCCAAAATACAGACCTCGAAGTTGAGATTTCGCGCGCGGGTAATAACATTATCGAGCTTGCTGTTGATCCATTGCCCGGCGAAATATCCGACACCAACAATAAGGCCGTCACCACGCTCGACGGTATACGCGAAAATTTGCGTGTGCTGCTGGTCTCGGGCGAGCCTCACGCGGGTGAGCGCACATGGCGTAATTTGCTGAAATCGGACGCGTCCGTGGACTTGGTTCATTTCACAATTTTACGCCCGCCAGAAAAGCAAGACGAAACGCCAATCACCGAACTGTCGCTCATTGCATTCCCGACGCGCGAGCTGTTTGTGGATAAAATAAATCAATTCGATTTGATAATTTTTGACCGTTACCAGCACCGCGATGTGCTGCCGCTGCTCTATTATGATTACATCACCCAATATGTTGAAAATGGCGGTGCGGTGCTGGTAGCCGCCGGTCCGGAATATTCCGGCGCTGTTTCAATAGCCAATACTGGCCTTGCCCCTGCCTTGCCCGCATTGCCAACAGGCAGTGTCATTGAGCAAGGCTTCTACCCGCGCCTCAGCAAGGATGGTCAACGCCACCCGGTGACGCGCGGGCTGGAAGGCTCGGAAAGTGAGCCTCCGAAATGGGGTCGCTGGTTCCGTCTTGTTGATGTGCAAAACCCTGAGGGCGCAATCGTCATGAAGGGGCCGGATGACAAGCCGTTGCTGATTTTGAACCGTAAGGGCAAGGGGCGCGTTGGCATGTTCCTGTCCGATCAAGGCTGGCTATGGGCGCGTGGATTTGAAGGCGGCGGTCCCTACGTTTCGCTTTACCGGCGCATTTCGCACTGGCTTATGAAGGAGCCTGAGCTGGAAGAAGAGGCACTCAATGCGGCAAGCGGCAAAAACAGTTTAGACATTGTACGCCAGAGCATGAGCGACAAAGTTGACGACGCCAAAGTGATAACGCCGGGTGGTCAAACTGTCACTTTGCCATTGAAAGAAGCTGAGCCCGGGCTGTTTCGCGGATCTCTTAAGACGCAAGAAAATGGTCTATTTCAAATCGCCAACGGAGATTTAACAACGTTGGCCCATGTCGGGCCGGTTGACGCACCAGAGTTCAAGTCTATCATTTCGACCGAAGCCGTATTGAAACCACTTGCCGATGAAACCCGTGGCAGCGTACGCCGCCTCGCCAATGCCAATGGCGATATCAGTGTTCCAGAGATAGTTCCCGTGCGCCAGACCGGCGACGCCTTCGGTACTACATGGCTGGGCCTTCGTAAGACCGATGACACGGAACTACTCGGCATCACAAGCTTTCCGTTGTTTGGCGGGCTTATTGGCCTGGCGCTATTGCTTGCTGCACTTAGCTCAATGTGGTGGCGTGAGGGGCGCTAGAGCAAAGTGCGTTTCGATAGAATCAAAACCTTTGCCCCAAGTCCTTGTTTTGTCGCATTTTCCTTAAACGCTTGATGTTCCATCAAGCTTGGAAATACTCTAGTGCTTACGGTCTGCGTGGCGCACGTCGCCGCTAACGCCATTTAAAGCATCGCGCGTTAGCTCGGCTGCCAACACCCGCTTTTGGTCCACAGGCGCCGGAAAGCGAAACAAACCAAGCGGGAGCACGGGCACAAAGCCAAGCGGCCCGTAATAGGATTCATCCCCCACCAGCACAACGAGATGATGTCCGGTGGCTTTTGCCAGCTCCATGCTCTCGCGCAAAATTTTGCGACCAATGCCTTGGTTCATGTGGCTTGGTGCGACAGCTAGTGGTCCCAGCAAAAGCGCAGGCGTATCGCCAATCACAATCGGTGTCATCCATACGGAGGCAATAACTATGTCACCGCATAGCGCCACGCGCGACAGTGATAGATCATGTGGACCACCCTCACGAATGCGAAACGCGGCACGCGCATAGCGACCCGGCCCGAACGCCGAGGCGTGAATGGCTTCAATTTGAGAGGCATGATCCGCAGTTTCTGCGGCGCTCGTGATGACAGGAGAGGTCATGAGATAGGTCTCGGAGAGGAACAATCGGCAATTTTACGGGCAACACCAACAAGCGTCAGCGTCGTCGTTCGATTGCAATCCAAAGTCCGAAATTCATTTTCATGGCTTGCCATTAGCATTGATGCACGCATTGTTCAACCATTTGCACTGTTGTTTTCTATCCGATAGCCTATTTGAGGTCATGAAGGAGTTTGACCTATGGGACAGCTGGTGAACGGCGTTTGGTATGATGTTTGGTACGATACCAAATCGACCGGAGGCCAATTTGTGAGAAGCGTGCAACAGTTTCGCAACTTTGTAACAACCGATGGAAGCGCAGGACCAACGGGCAATCCAGGCTTTATCGCCGAATCCGGTCGCTACCATCTTTACGTCTCGCTGGCCTGCCCGTGGGCACACCGAACACTGATGTTTCGCAGGCTAAAGCAATTGGAAAACCATATCAGCATCTCTGTCGTTCATCCCACCATGCTGGAAAATGGCTGGACGTTTGGCCAAGACTTCGAGGAAGCCACTGGAGACACTCTGTTTGGCAAACAGTTTTTGTACCAAATCTACACGCTCGCTAACCCTCAGTTTTCAGGCCGCGTCACCGTGCCTGTATTATGGGATAAGAAAACCAACACCATCGTTTCCAATGAAAGCAGCGAAATCATCCGCATGTTCAACAGAGCGTTCAATGCGCTAACGGGCAATACGGACGACTATTATCCGGAACATATGCGCGATGACATCAACGATATCAACACGCTGGTTTATGAAAATGTGAACAATGGCGTTTATCGTGCTGGCTTTGCCACCACGCAATCGGCCTACGAACCCGCATTCAACGCACTGTTCGAGACGCTTGATCTGCTGGAGGAAAAGCTTTCACAGCAACGCTATCTCGTCGGCAGCAAAATTACCGAGGCCGATTGGCGGCTCTTCGCATCGCTCATCCGCTTTGATGCTGTCTACGTTTCGCATTTCAAATGTAACCTGCGCCGCATTGCGGATTTCCCGAACTTGTCCAATTATGTGCGCGAGCTTTACCAATGGCCGGGCATCGCCGGGACTGTCAACATCGCTCACATCAAGCAACATTATTTCGGCAGCCATCCGATGATAAATCCAACGCTGATTGTGCCTATCGGTCCGCAGTTGGACTTCACCTCGCCGCACAATCGTGATCGGATAAAGTGACTACCAGTCCTGCGAAGGGCGCACGCTCCTCGTGACCTCTTCAATGCGTCTTCGGGTGGCTGGCGTTGTCTCTTCAGGCAGTTGCCGGAGCGCAAAAAAGCCGGATTCCGCAATTTCATGATCCGGTAATTTCGGCGTCGTTTGGATAAAATCCTTGCAGATATAAAGGGCGACATGATCTCGTTTCGATGTCTTACGGTTAAAATAAAGCGCAAACAGGTGCGGCTCGCCAGTTAATTTTATGTTGCCTTCCTCGGCCAATTCCTTGGTCAAACACTCGCCAAAAGTCTCACCGGTTTCCACCCCGCCGCCCGGCAAATGCCAGCCGGGAACATAAGTATGGCGGATAAGGAAAACGCTGTTGTTTGCCTCGTCCCAAATAAACGCCCTAACGCCGAGGGTCATCGGCCGCTTCAAAACAAAATAAATGTGAAACAACTTACCGCGAATACGCGGCCAAAGTCTTTGCCTGATTTCTTTTTGCATCATCTCTCTGGCATAATGAAATCGTTTGGAATAATCGAGAGAGATGTTTCACCTCGCCCATATTTCTGACGTTCATTTGAGCCCGTTGCCGGATGTTTCGACTGCCGAGCTGTTTTCCAAGCGCATCACCGGATATGTGAACTGGCGCATGAACCGAGCGAAAACTCAAAGCGCAAATGTTCTTACACCTCTGATGGCTGACATCGCCGCAGCCAAACCGGATCATATTGCCATATCTGGTGATCTCATAAATCTGTCTTTGAACGCGGAGTTTGACACGTCGCTAAACTGGCTGAAATCAATCGGCACCGGCGAACATATCTCCCTCATTCCCGGCAATCACGATGCCTATGTGCCCGGCGCTTTGACCAAGGCGTGCGCAATGTGGCGCGATTATATGAAATCTGACATTGAGACTAACGGTTTTCCTTTTGTGCGCCAACGCGGACCCGTCGCCATCATCGGCGCGTCGTCCGCCATTGCTACCCTACCCTTTATGGCGAGTGGTTTTTTCGGTATAAGGCAGGCAAGGCGTCTGGCAATACATTTGCGGCAAGCCAAAGAGCGCGGCCTGTTTCGCGTTGTGATGATCCACCATCCACCGTTTCGTTATCGCCATGATACCTACCGCCGCCTGCACGGCATTTCGCTTTTTCAAAAAACTGTGCTGGAAGCTGGCGCAGAGCTGGTGCTGCATGGCCATACACATCTTGCGTCTTTCAACCATATTGGCACGGGTGACTTGCGCATACCAGTCATTGGCGTGCCGTCGGCATCGCAGTGTTTTGGTGGTCATAAGCCAGCAGCCCGCTGGAACCAGTTCGCCATTTCAGGGCAAGCAGGCGCTTGGAACTGCACGTGGACAGAGCGCGGCATTACCAGCGATAGGCCAACAATTCAGCCCGTTAGCGAACGAATGATTTGGCAGTCTGGCTTTTCTAGCCCCTAGAGCATCGGTCGAAAAAGTGTGTGCGGTTTTTCGAAAAAAACGATGCTAAAACAATGTGATAGAGCGGCGCTTCTGTTTTGTTTGAACATCCGCCGCTCTAGCGATTAAGAATATTCGGGAATTTCTCCGACAGGAAAACCAACAGCAATCCACTTGCCGTAACAGCGCCAATAATAAACCATAGCAATCCGGCAACAAAGTCGCTCCAACCGGACTTCTTGGCCTCCACAAAAGCGATCTGTGCAACAGCAGGCACTTGCGCAACATCCGCAGTGCGCTGTCCTTCAACCTCACCAACCATCATGCGTTGCCGCTCAATAAGCCGCTCGGCAACATAGCGCGTCACATGATCGGAAATAGGGCGCATGTCGGTAGACTCGGCCATCACAACGCGTCCAAGGCGCGTATCGCACACGAAGCGATATGTACGCCTGTCACGACCCATCATAACATGTGCAGTTGCGTCAATCCAAAGACGTGGTTGCAGGCCCGACGAAATCACAAAATCAAACAAATCATGATCGGCAGACGCATCATCGAAAACCGGCCTCAAATCCGCTGCCAGAATTTCCAATCGTGCCCTGTCGGCTTCTTTCATATCAACAACAACATCGGACTTGTCCGCAGCCGCAATGCGCATCGCCCGCATGGCATCGCCTAGCCGCGTCACATTGCTACCCAAACGATCAGTGTTGTCGCTCATAAACTGCACTCCCCAAAACATGGTGAATGGAGTGTTAACACGAACGAAGCGTGAATAGAAATAGATATTTAGGGGAGCAAAAAAAGCTGACCCAAGACTCGCTTTGAAGAGTCAAATAGAGTGATTTTGCAAGAAGCATGGGGCCCCCGCCAGTCCCTTGGGACTTAAGGGCGGGGAAGAAATTAGCGGAGCGTACGTTTTGGTACGTGAGCACCGGAAACGCAGAAAACCGCTCTAGTTGGCCGTCAAAGTAGAGTTTTCGGTCAGTCTTTAAGATTGGCCGTAAATAATATCCGCCACCTGCTGGTCACGGCCATAAATGTCCTGAAAGAACTGCACCACGCCATCATCGCCAATCCACACGGTGAAATAGGCTAAATGGATCGGTATTTTTGTCTTCAATGGCACCCGCTTCAGTTCTCCCGTGCCAACGATTGCGTCAATTTTGGCCCGTGACATGCGCTGGTCGATACCCATAACCTTTTCAGCAAACCCAAGAGCATCGTGCACACGAATACACCCATGCGAGAATGCACGGCCCGTGCTGGCAAACAGCTGGCGCGACGGCGTATCATGCAGATAAATATTGCGCTTGTTTGGGAACATGAATTTGACGTAACCCAGCGCATTCTTATCACCCGGTTGCTGAACAATACGATATTTGAATTTCGCTGGTGAAACAGAGTTCCAATCCACCGAATAAGGGTCAATTTCCGGCGCATTATCTGCTGTCGTTGCGTACAACACAAAATCATTTGCCGCCAGATAGCCTGGATCAGCCCGCAATTTTGGTAAGAATTCTGTAGCCGCAATATCGGGCGTCACAGTCCAAGTCGGGTTAAATTCGAGATAGCCAATTTTGTCTGAAAACATGGGCGTTTGGTGGAAAGGCTTGCCGACAATCACACGCCGATTATCAACGACCTCGCCGTTATTGACCAGAAACAGTTCAAATCCCGCCTGATTGACAAACACATGGCGCTGTCCCAGATCCACCGGCAGCCAGCGCCAGCGCTCCATGTTCACAACAATCTGACGAATGCGCTTATCTACAGGAACATTAAGAATTTGAATCGTGCCTTTGCCGACAATCGAATCCGGCTCAATGCCGCTGGCACGCTGATAACGCTTTACAGCCTCCACCAGCCTTGCGTCAAAAGTTTCAGCAGAAGTTGACGTGAGGCTCTTATAGCCGCGTGCGGCCAAACTGGCGCGAAGCTCCGCCACGCGAGGGCTAACCATGCCCGGCTTTAGCGAGGGACCAGCCGAAATCGGATCCCAGCCGCCAAGAGACTGATAACTATAGTAGCTGGCGAGCATCGCCCGCAATTTTCCATATTGCACATGGCGCGGACGCAAGGCGTCAATGGTGGATTCCACGCCATTGACCCGCGCATCCGCCAACAACTTGACAGGATCGATAGCTTTCCGCGCAATAACAATATTGGTGTCACTCATTGACGGCGTCGAGCGTCCGGAATGTAAATCCCGCGCGAACTTCAAATAAGCCTGCGCAAGGGCAAGCTCCGCGCCAGCGGCATCATCCTCGCCTGAAAGCCGATTTAGCGAGCCGAACGGGCGCGCCACATAGTCAGCGGTATCCAGGCCGTCGTCACTTGCCTTACCGAGCGCCGCAACCAACTCCGCTCCCACCTCAGACAGATGATTGCCTTCAACGAAAACAACCTCTGCATTCGGGCTCACATAATAGGCCATAATTTTATTGAGATCGACAGTCACCCCGCGCCATTCAATCGCCTGCGCGTCCTCGGCAGCTAAGCCAAGAATTACATCATGCGGATCAGCATACGCTGATACAGGCAAAAAAAAGCACAACGCCGCCACCGCAATTTTCAAAACGCGCATCTTCAACTCCCGCCAGCACCGATTTTGAGTTAAACCGGAATTCGAGTCGGCAAGATGGCCTGAATATGGTTAATTTGCGCTTAAATATGCGAGGACTTTAATATTAAGGCGCAGACGGCCTCAGGCGTTTCCTCAATCAACATATGCCCTGTATCCGGCAAAATCACCTTGGCAAATTGCATGGGTGCAGCACGGCACTGTGCAACAGGCACGATCATATCTGCCTCCCCCCATAGTAAAGCTACGGGGATTTTTAACCGCACCAAGTCGTCGAGCGGGAGGACGCCCTGCTTACCGTCGCGGGTCATACGGCTGGCAATTTGCTGTAACATCTCCACTTGGCCCGCAACGGCGCGCATCGACACTAAATCGCGCACTGTTTGCTCTGGAAAGTCAGCACCTTCGGCAGCCATTAGCGCAAGAGCGGACAGCAATTCGCCTCGAGTTCTTGCAGCCACATAATCGTGCAACAACGACATATTCAGTTCCGGCCCGAAGCCGCCAGGACTAAGCAATGTCAGTGATGCCACCAAGTCCGGACGTGCCAGCGCCACAGAGCAAGCAATTGCACCGCCCATAGAGTGGCCAACGAGATGCACCGCGCCAAGCGCCCGCATGTCCAATTCGGCGATTACCCCCTGCACGGCAATTTTTCCTGTGCCCGCATTTGGAAAATTTAACGATCCGCCATGGCCCGGCAAATCAAACGCCAGTAAATGCGCGCGCGCTTCGATGGCGGTTATAACGTCGCGCCAACAGGACGACGTTGCCCCAAAGCCATGTAACAAAACAACGGTCGGCAAAGAGGGCTGACCAGCCTCAATGCAATGAAGCCGGTCACTCATATCATCCAACGATGCGGTTGGCGGCAGACACTATTGCCTCAAGTGAAGCTGTCACAATGTTCTTGTTCACGCCCGCGCCATACAACCTGCCGTTTGGATGCTCAACCTGCATGTAACAAATCGCGGAGGCATCAGAGCCGTGTTGCAGCGAATGCTCGGAATAATCAGCCACCGTGACATCAAACCCGAGATAGACCGAAAGCGCGTGCACGAACCCGTCAATCGGGCCGGTTCCTTTGCCCTCGATGCGCTTCACCTCACCCTTATCCGTAATCTCAGCGGCAATTATGCGTAAGCCTTGATGTTCCGGGTCCGGATATGAATGATGGTCGACAAACCTAAACCGCGCACCGGGTTGGTTGACGTACAGCTCCATAAAGCGATCATAAATGCGCTTGGATTGCAGCTCCGTGCCCTTAGCATCCGTGATTTTCTGAATGTCATCACGGAACTCAGTTTGCAAATTACGCGGCAGGTTCAGCCCGTAATCTTCCTGCATGATATAGGCAATGCCGCCCTTGCCGGATTGCGAGTTGATACGAATAATCGCCTCATAAGAACGCCCGACATCCTGCGGATCAATCGGCAGATAAGGCACTTCCCACAGCATTTTGTTCGATGTCTTGGTCGCCTTCATGCCCTTGTTAATCGCATCCTGATGCGAACCGGAAAAAGCAGTATAAACCAACTCGCCCACATAAGGATGCCGCTCGCCAATCTTCAATTGGTTGCAATGCTCATAAACGCCCTTAATGCGATTGATATCCGAACAATCCAGCTCAGGGTCCACTCCCTGCGTCATTATATTAAGCGCCAGCGTCACAACATCGACATTGCCGGTGCGCTCGCCATTGCCGAACAGCGTTCCCTCCACACGGTCCGCACCGGCCAACAAGCCAAGCTCAGTGGCCGCAATGCCAGTGCCTCGGTCATTATGCGGATGCAGCGATATGAGCAAGTTTTCACGGTAGTCGAGGTTGCGGCACATCCACTCAATCATGTCGGCATAGATATTGGGCGTGGACATTTCGACCGTCGCGGGCAAATTCAAAATCAGCTTATTGTCTAGTGTCGGCTTGATGATTTCGGCCACTGCATTGGAAATTTCCAGCGCCACTTCCAATTCCGTGCCGGTAAAGCTCTCCGGTGAATATTCAAAGCGGAAACCGCCGCCTGCCTTGTCAGCCATTTCAGCAATCATTTTGGCCGCATCAACGGCGATCTGTTTAGTGCCTTTGACGTCCTTGCCAAACACCACGCGGCGCTGCAATTCGCTGGTCGAATTATAAAAATGCACGATCGGATTAGTCGCGCCCTTCAGCGATTCAAAAGTACGCGTGATGAGCTCCGGGCGGCACTGCACTAACACTTGCAACGAAACATCTGAAGGAACGCCGCCCTCTTCGATGCACCAGCGCGCAAAGTCAAAATCAGTTTGCGAGGCGGAAGGAAATCCGATTTCAATTTCCTTGAAACCCATATCAAGCAACAAATGGAACATGCGCGCTTTGCGCTCTTGCCCCATCGGATCCACCAGCGCCTGATTGCCATCACGCAAATCCACCGAACACCAAATCGGTGCTTTGGTAATTTGTTTGGCAGGCCACGCGCGGTCCGGTAAATCAATCCGGTCATAGGCTTGGTATTTCTGCGCGGCGGCGGCCATGCCCTTATGTGAAATAGTCGAATTATTCATTTTATCAGTCCCTTAGAGCATTTCCAAGCTTGATGGAACATCAAGCGCTTAAGGAAAATGCGACAAATCAAAGAGTTAGAGCAAAACTTCAAGTCCGAGAAGACTCATTTTGCCCGAGACGAAAGTGCTTTTGAACACGCTTGCCCGCTAAAAGAGATGCCATCTCAATGGCCAATAGGTGTGAATTTGTAAAGGGAGCCAAGCCAAATCAGCCGCCGGACGCTCCCGCTAAAGAGCCCGACGACCGCTTCTAAGAAGGAGTAGGGCCGCTTTCAAAGACTCGGCACGCGCAACCGCTATCGAACCCAAAATCAAGGTTGCGATGATCGCTGTGTATGTCGCCAATATGCTCATGGCAAATCATAGCAACAAAAATTCAAAACTGACAAGCACAAAACACATGACCTAACCGAAAGGTTAACCCGTCGTGCTTGGCGTTCAATCCGGTATTATCGAATTAATCCGCTTGGTGGCTGTGCGCCAATCGGATGCTACCTGATAAATAGCGATGGTCCTGTCGATGAAATCACGATCAAGAGACGCGGCATCAACGCGCACACCGTCAACAAACTGTCTGGTTTGCCCAATCGGCTCCAGCACCGTTATGGCCGTACCCTTGACCATGGCCACCTTTTCATAGTTCGAAACAAAGACGCTGCTCGGCGTTTGCGAATGCAGCACGTCAATACCATAGAACCGGCTCAAATAGCTCGTGTTCATCAGCCCCAATATCGTAGGCACAACGTCAATCTGACTGGTCATAGTATCGATGCGCTGTGGCTTGATAAAGCCCGGCGCCCATATGATGCAGGGGATATGATACCTATCGAAATCCAGTTCTGCCTTGCCCGCCACGCTATCCGTATGGTCGGCGACGAATACGAAAATCGTATTTTTGAACCACGGCTTTATGGCAACTTTTTCTAAAAACTTGCCAATAGCATAGTCCGTATAGCGCACCGCCCCGTCACGGCCCGATAGCGCGGGATCGATCTTACCCGCAGGGTAAGTAAATGGCCGGTGGTTGGTGGTGTTCATCACAATGCTATAAAAATTTTTGCCCGTCGCAAAAGACTTGTCGGCCTCTAATATCGTGAAGTCATACAAGTCTTCGTCTGCCACGCCCCATGCGTTGGAAAAGTGAATTATCCCCTCAGGCATGTCGCCCTGGTCATGCTTGGTGTAGCCATTGCTCACAAAGAAACCGTTCATATTGTCAAAGAAGCCATGTCCGCCATAAATAAACTTCGCCTCATAACCACGGTCCATCAGCACGCCGCCGATGGTCGATAAATTATCGCTGCCTTGACGGCGCAAAATGGATTGGCCCGGCGTCGGCGGTACGGAAAGCGAAACCGCCTCTAACCCGCGAACAGTGCGCGTTCCCGTTGCGCGCATGTTGGAAAGAAACAGGCCCTCTGTGGACAGTTGGTCCAGCACAGGCGTTAGCCCCTGCGTATTACCGCCCTCTGTCATGAAGCGGAAGCTGAGACTCTCCATCGTAATCTGGATAACATTCTTGCGCTGCATCGGACCGTCGCGAACAATCTTACGCTCCACGACGCTTGCGCCAGGTGTCGTAACCGAAATGCCATCGTTGGCATACTGGGCCTTCACAATCGCGTTCGCCTTTGCATCATCAAGCGTGGGATAAAATTTCTTAAACTCAATCTCATTGTTGAAGAACGCATGAACAAAATTATAAACACCGTTTGAACCAAGCTCCTTGGCATTGGCATTGGCAAACGTATCAGCCAGCTTCGCCCCGGTCACAAAATACGCGCCGGTAGCTACAGCAAGGCAGCCCACAAAAACACCCAAGCGGTGAAAGAATGGCGGCAGTATTTCAAATCCGGCAAACAGCTTTTTGCGCGCAAAGTAGGCAATCGCCAGCCCGACTGCAAACGCCAGTCCCAGCAGCGGATAGACCGGGTAGCTCTCAAGAATATTGCCGAGCACTTCCTGCGTATAGATAAGATAATCAACCGCGATAAAGTTGAAGCGCGTTGTAAACTCATCCCAGAAAAAATACTCGCCGCACGCCTGAAAAATCATCATGAATGCCAGCACGGCAAAGGCGATAAATCCTACTGAACGGTCAAACTTGCCGCCAGCCCAAGTTTTCGGCAGTAGCAGCGGAAACACCATGAACACCGGCGCGGCAATCAACACCACCACCAAATCATACCAAAACCCGGTAAAAAAAGGCAGCACATAGTCCGTGCCACTCAATGACTTATGCGCTACAATCGTCAGAAACAGCCGTATCAGCGTGTTCGCCACCAAGAATAAAAGGCCGTAAGGCAAGAGGCGGCGCACCATCAGGCGCAGCGAAGTCAGAAAGCTCATCGGTCGGCATCCATCGCTCGTTCAAATCAGAATGCTGACTTACCCGCATGGGCAACGTTACACAAGCAGGCGTCAACAACTGGACTGACTTGTCCGTGTCGTTATTGACCGCAATGCGTCAAAGCGGGAGACAATCGCCTCCCGCCACTTTACATTTTTGTAAGATTTTAAGGCGCAACGCTGATTGCGGATTGCCAAGCCTTGATCGCATCAAACGGATGAATAAGCATCGTCACGTTCAAGGTCAGATTATCGCGGATCATATAACCCGTACCGAGTTCAAACAGGATGGCGATTGTCACGATTGCCCAGACTGGCAGACGTGACGCCAAAAAGAATCCGAACACCATAAACAAAATATCGCAGGTGGAATTCAAAACACTATCGCCAAAATAATCGAGCGATATGGTCGCCTCACGATAGCGATTGATGATGAAACTTGAGTTTTCAAATATCTCCCAAACGCCCTCAATCAAAATCGCCAATGTCAGCCTAAGACCAAGCGACAGCCTGCGCGCCACCAAATACATCAGCCCGAAAAACAGGAAGCCGTGGATGATGTGCGATGGCGAATACCAGTCCGAAATATGCTGCGAATTTTCCGAGCTGAACACCACGCCGTGCCAAGGTTTAACATAGCCGCATTTGCAAATTAGCAAACGCCCGTTGGCATACAATATCGCCGCAATGCCCGCGATAAGTCCAATATTCAACGCCCAGATTTTCTGTGATTTAGTCATAGGTTCCCGCCCCTCATTATGTAAGGCTACCTATAGTGAAAAGTGTAATAAAACTCTAAACCGCAATACCGCCATGCTTTACTTTATGTTCCGGCTCCACATGGATTAGAACGGATATTCCGGCCATGGCTTCTTTCAAGCCATTTTCAATCCGGTCGCAAATATCGTGCGCCTGCGAAACGGTCATGCTGGCGGGCACAACCAGATGGAATTCGGCAAAGCGCACGGAGCCTGCCTCACGGGTTTTCAAATCGTGAAACTCAATTGCGCCAGTAGCATTGGCGGATATAACGCTGCGGATTTTCTCTTGCTCGCCGCTTTCCAGCGCAGTGTCCATCAAGCCTTGCACAGAACCGGAAATAACCCGCCAGCCTTGCCAAAGAATATTCACAGCCACCACCATCGCCATCACAGGGTCAAGCCAAACCCAGCTTGTTACCAATGAAAGTAACAATCCCGCCAAAACGCCGACGGAGGTAATCACATCGGTGTTAATGTGCATTCCATCGGCAATGAGCGCTGGCGAGCGGGCGTTACGACCCGTGCTGATGAGGATATAAGCCCAGACTGCATTAACCGCTGCCGAAGCGGCATTAATCGCCAAGCCAAGTACGGGCGCCTCCAACACCTTGGGCGCACCAAGCGCAAACCACGCCTCGCGAAAGATGAGTGCTGCCGCTAAGACAATCAGCACCCCTTCGGTAACGGCAGAAAAATACTCCGCCTTATGATGGCCGAAAGGATGCTCCTCGTCGGCGGGCTTATGGCTGAGGCGAATGGCATACCAGGCAATGCTTGCCGCAATAACGTTGACAATGCTTTCCAGAGCATCCGATAAAAGCGCCACCGAGCCTGTGACATACCAAGCCACGAACTTCATGCCCATCACAATAAACGCCACCGCGATGGACGCGGCAGCAAGACGGCGCACTGTGGCCTTAACGCTCATGGCTCAAGCCTTCGGCTTGCGGCGCGGCATGTGTGCCACGACATTTTCAATCATCCGCATACCCGCATTGCCACCCAGCGTCATGATGGATTCCGGATGGAACTGCACCGCCGCAATCGGCTCCTTATCATGCTCGAACGCCATGATAACGCCGTCATCAGTCTCCGCCGTCACGCGGAATTCCTTCGGCAAACGGACAGGATCAGCAAAGATCGAATGATAGCGCCCGACGGTCACTTCCTGCGGCAGTCCAGAGAAAATGATGCCGTTTCTTGAAACGCGAATGCGCGACGGCTTACCGTGCATCGGCACATGCAAATGCCGCAACTCGCCGCCATAGGCTTCCGCCAATGCTTGCAGGCCCAAGCACACACCAAATATCGGCAAATCCCGCGCACGCGATTTGGTAATTGTCGCCTTGCAGTCAAAATCCTTCGGCGAGCCCGGACCGGGCGACAGCACCACCAAATCCGGATTGACCTGATCGAACACCGCATCCGACACCGGTGAGCGCACGGTCGTAACCTTCGCGCCAGTCTGGCGGAAATAGTTTGCCAGCGTGTGCACGAATGAATCTTCGTGGTCCACCAACAGAATGTTGACGCCCTCGCCCACCTTGGCCGCGCTTTCCACGCCGCCAGCCGCATTGCCCTTCGGCGCTTCGCGAATGGCCGAAATTAACGCCGACGCCTTCAATTCCGTCTCCGCCTCTTCCTCTTCAGGTATAGAGTCAAACAGCAGCGTCGCCCCTGCCCGCACTTGCGCAATGCCTTCCTTAATGCGGATGGTGCGCAGCGTGAGGCCGGTATTCATGTCGCCATTAAAATGGATCATACCGACCGCGCCGCCATACCAAGCGCGCGGTGACTTCTCATTTTCTTCAATAAACCGCATCGCCCAAAGCTTCGGCGCGCCGGTCACTGTCACGGCCCACGCATGGCTGAGGAACCCGTCAAACGCATCCATGCCTTCGCGCAGGCGTCCCTCAATATGGTCCACCGTATGGATAAGCCGCGAATACATCTCAATCTGGCGACGCCCGATAACCCGCACCGAACCCGGCTCGCACACGCGGCTTTTGTCATTGCGGTCCACGTCCGAACACATGGTCAGTTCAGACTCGTCCTTCTTAGAGTTGAGCAATTTCAAAATTTGCTCACTGTCAGAAATCGCATCCTCGCCGCGCTTGATAGTCCCCGAAATCGGGCATGTCTCAATGCGCCGCCCGTTGACCCGCACAAACATTTCCGGCGACGCGCCGATTAGATATTCGCCCGCGCCCAGATTGATAAAAAACGAATAGGGCGAGGGGTTGATGACCTTCAAGCGGCGCGCAATTTCGGATGGCTCAGTTTTGCATTGCTCATAAAATGTCTGGCCGGGAACCACTTCAAACAAATCGCCGCGCTTGAAGCTATCCATCGCTTTAACAACCAGCTTGGCATATTCGCCCGGCACATGGTCGCCGCGACCGGGGTCCACTGTGCTTGGCACAAAGGGCATGTCCGCCGTCTCGCGCGAAAGCCCGTGCGTGGACTTACCGTCAAACTCAAACTCATAGCGCTGGTGCCATGCTTTGGCAGAATAATGGTCCACCACCAGCACTTCGTCCGGCAGAAACAGCACCATGTCGCGCTGGTCATCGGGCCGCTGCAATTTGAATTTGATCGGGTCAAACTGGAAACAAAGATCATAGCCAAACGCGCCGTAAAGCCCAAGTTCGGCATCCATGCTGGAGAAAAACAGCGCCACAATCGAGCGCAAAACCGTAAACACAGAAGGGATGCGCGAGCGCTCTTCCTCAGTGAACGCGCGGTTTGGCTCCAGCACACGCACGGTGATTTTATCCACCGTTTCCGCTGTCACTTCAATGTCTGCCGTCACCTTCAAAACATCAGCAATCCACAGCAGCATCACCTGCCCGCGACCGTTCAACGCTTCAATCTTAAGGTCGTGCCCGCGTGACGTAATCATCACCGGCGGGTTGGCAATGGCCGTATCCCAGCGCGTGTAGCGGCCCGGATATTCATAATTTGACGAAAACACAGCCCCGCGCCGCGAATTCAGCAAATCCACATAGGCCTCAATCGCCCCGGCATAGTCCGTCGGCACCTTTGAGCGATTAACGCTGATACCGCCGCCAGTTTCATATTGTTCCGAACCATCATCCAAAGTCACGACCATCTAAATTTCCACCTAATTATCGCAGCTTGAAACCGGAGCACCATAAACAAAAAGCCGCCCGGGTTTTCCCGCTGCGGCCTCTAAATCCAAAAACAAACATACCAACACTATGCTGCCGAGCCGCGATTTAAGCGACCCGCCACCAACCATTGTTGCGTACGGTTTGTTTCATAGGCGTAGGACTAGCGGTAAATGGAACTGGTTTCAACTGGTTTTGAGAAATCTGATAAATTCAAGCGCACGAATATGTGACCGCACGTGAGCGACGATTGATTTTGCAACCGTTGGGCTAGCCGCTACGGAAAGACGTCGCAATCAGTCTTGGAGCCTATCATGATTTCCCGCCGCACCGTTCTCGCACTTTCCGCACTCGCTTCCATCACATTTTCCATGCCTGCCTTTGCAGGCGAGGCCACCTATACCAAAGAACTATTCCAGCAATATCAGGCTGCCGGAAAATCAATCCTGATCGACATTTCAGCGCCGTGGTGCCCGACATGCCGTGCTCAAGCACCAATCATTCAAAAGCTTGCTGCGGAAGCAAAGTATAAAGACGTCGAAATTCTCAAAATAGATTTTGACAGCCAAAGCGATGACGTCGCCGCTTTCGGCGCAGATAAGCAGTCCACACTGATTGCATTCAAAGGCAAGAACGAGACCGGACGCAACGTTGGCCAAACCAAAGTTGCCGTCATTACAGATCTTCTAGCTTCGTCGCTGTAATTTAACATGGCATCGCTCGGACTTGCCTTCCTCGCGGGGCTACTATCCATATTTTCGCCCTGCGTCCTGCCGCTATTGCCACTAGTTTTGGGCGCAGCAGCATCAGAGCATAAGTTTGGTCCGGTCGCGCTTGCCGCCGGATTAGCTCTCTCATTCGTCACAATTGGGCTTTTTGTCGCCACCGTCGGCTTCTCAATCGGCCTCAATGCTGGCGTCTTTCGCACAATCTCCGCCTATGTCATGATCGCGATCGGCGCTGTTCTGGTCCTGCCCAATTTCCAAGCCAAGCTAGCGCTGGCGGGCGGCCCCGTTGCGAACTGGGCGGAAACAAAATTTGGCGGGTTTTCATCGACTGGCCTCAAGGGTCAATTCTTCGTCGGCCTGTTGCTTGGCGCGGTGTGGAGCCCGTGCGTCGGCCCGACGCTCGGCGCCGCCTCGCTGCTCGCATCACAAGGCAAAGATTTGAGCATTGTTGCGCTTACCATGCTGGTCTTCGGCATCGGCGCAGCTCTACCCATGCTCCTGCTCGGAACACTGTCCCGCGAAGCGCTTATGCGCATTCGCGATAAAATGCTCTCCACCGGCAAATGGGCAAAAACCGGCCTCGGCATCATGCTGCTGCTTATCGGCCTGTCGATCATAAGCGGCTATGACCACCGCATCGAAGCAGCCCTCATTGACGCCTCTCCAACATGGCTGACAGAACTAACCACGCAGTTCTAACCCTGCCCACACATCTACAAAATAATATGGAGGTCCGGAGAACTGGGCGGAACGTCCGGACCTCCAAAGTTTGCCTGGCCAGGCAGCACCGCGCGGAAGGATAAAGCAGGGGAAACCCGCCACGCTGTGATTATCGAAGCACTTGGTTGTGCCTTGATTCGATATATAAACTATGACGTGTATTTGTAAACAGGCTTGCGTGTATATTTTTACTTTTAGTTGTGTATTAATGCAGGCATTCGGAAGTTAGGTTGCATGTCATCGACATTGACATAGTTTTGTTGCTGAGTATTGTTCATAGCGAACCTTTTTGGTTCATAATAAACCAGAAAGCAAAAAAGTCATGAACGCCTTCACTGTGCGCCTGCAAGACGAAACCACTGCAAAGCTGGATATGCTGGCTGAAAAGCTGGACCGCTCACGCGCCTATGTCGCCGCGCAGGCCATTGAAGATTTCATCGCCCGCGAAGAATGGCAACTCACCGAAATCGAAGCCGGTATGACCGAAGCGGCGGCAGGCGATTTCGCAAGCGATTCAGATGTCGCCGCCGTCTTTGCAAAATACGCCACCTTCACCGCTATTAAATGAGCCGCAAGCTGAAATGGACAAAACGCGCCTTGCGCCGCTTGGAATCCATCTTTGATTACATCGCGCAAGACAGCCCGCAAGCCGCCGCAAAGGTGAGCGCACGGATTTATTCCATCACACAAAATTTGGCTGATTACCCCGCCATGGGCCGCGTCGGACGCATCAACGGGACGCGTGAACTACCCCTGCCGGACATGCCCTACATCATCGCCTACCGCGTGACGCAAACGTCAGTGGATATAAGTACGATCATCCACACATCGCAGCGCTGGCCGGATTCGCTATAAGAAAAAGGCGACTCGAAGGCCGCCTCTTTCAAATTCAAACAATAGCTGCCCTTAGAACAAACCCTCGATCTGCCCCAACTCGTTCAAGAATATCTTCTCTGAACTCGGCACCCGTGGCAGGCCCGGCATGGTCATGATCTCGCCGCAGACAACGACAACAAAACCAGCGCCCGCTGCCAACCGCACTTCGCGGATGGGCACCACATGGCCTTCCGGCGCGCCGCGCAGGTTCGGGTCGGTCGAGAACGAATATTGGGTCTTCGCCATACAAACCGGCAAATGGCCATAGCCCTGCTCTTCCCAAGCTTTCAGCTGGTCGCGCACGCTCTTGTCGGCAATGGCTTCGGAGCCGCGATAGATGCGCTTGACGATGGTGTTGATCTTATCCAGCAACGGCATTTCATCAGGATAAAGCGGTGAGAACTGCGACTGGCCGCTTTCCGCCAATTCCACCACTTTGCGCGATAATTCTTCGATGCCCTTGGAACCCTGCGCCCAATGCTTGCACAAAATCGCTTCCGTGCCCTTTGAGGCAACATAGTCCTTCATCGCCGCAATTTCTTCCGGCGTATCGGTCGTGAAATGATTGATGCACACCACAACCGGCACGCCAAACTGCTTCACGTTTTCAATATGGCGGCCAAGGTTGGCACAGCCTTTTTGTACGGCTGCAATGTTTTCCGCGCCCAGATCTTCCTTCTTCACGCCGCCGTTCATCTTCATGGCGCGAACCGTCGCCACGATAACAGCGGCAGCAGGCTTCAAGCCCGCCTTGCGGCACTTAATGTCAAAGAACTTTTCCGCGCCCAAGTCCGCGCCAAATCCAGCCTCAGTCACCACATATTCCGCCAGCTTCAGCGCCGTTGTGGTTGCCACAACCGAGTTACAGCCATGCGCAATGTTGGCAAACGGGCCGCCATGCACGAATGCCGGATTGTTCTCCAATGTCTGCACCAAGTTCGGCTGCATCGCATCTTTCAAGAGCACAGTCATCGCGCCGTCAGCTTTCAAATCACGGGCATAAACCGGCGATTTATCACGGCGATAGGCAACAATAATATCGCCAAGACGCTTTTCCAAATCCTTCAAATCATTAGAAAGACACAAGATAGCCATCACTTCGGAGGCCACCGTAATGTCAAAGCCCGCTTCACGCGGGAAACCATTGGCCACGCCGCCGAGCGAGCATATCATTTCGCGCAACGCACGGTCATTCATGTCCATCACGCGCCGCCACACGACACGGCGAATGTCGATGCCCAGCTCATTGCCCCAATAAATATGATTATCAATCAGCGCGGAAAGCAGATTATGCGCCGTCGTGATAGCGTGAAAGTCACCTGTGAAATGCAGGTTCATGTCTTCCATCGGCACAACTTGGCTCATACCGCCGCCCGCCGCGCCGCCCTTAACACCGAAGTTGGGTCCGAGCGATGCTTCACGGATACAAACAATCGCCTTCTTGCCAATCGCATTGAGACCGTCGCCAAGACCAACCGTTGTCGTGGTCTTGCCTTCGCCCGCAGGCGTTGGGTTAATCGCCGTCACCAGGATTAGCTTGCCATCGGGCTTGGAGCGCTGCGCCTTGATGAAGGACGCCGAGATCTTCGCCTTATCATGGCCGTAAGGCAGCAAATCTTCTTCCGGAATGCCAAGCTTGGCCCCAATTTTCATAATCGGCAGCTTTTTAGCACCGCGTGCAATTTCAATATCAGATTTAAAGTCGGCCATTTATGTGGGGCTCCGGCTAGCGTGAAAGGGGCAAAAGTCTAGTGTGCATAGTGGCGGTGCAATGCCACACAAAGCAGTCCAAAAATAGCCGCCCGATACATCATTTGCGACAAGTTCGCGTGTCGCAATAAGCAATCTTTCAGTCGTGAAAGGAATTTGGAGTCGGGATAGGAGGTTTGCGACTAAATGCTATTTTTTGAGGGGGTGGGAGGAGAAGGCGGATTGCCCGAACCCAAAACTAAAGGTATGAATAAATCATACTTACAAATGACTATGAAAGGCTCAATCATGACCAAAATCGAGCGTCGAACCATTAGCCTTCCCACCGAACATTCGGTTTTCATAGATGAAAAAGTAGCATCTGGCGCATTTGCCTCCGCAAGCGAAGTCGTCCGCGCCGGCCTTCGCGCCCTGCAAGAACGCGACGCCGCAGTTGAACGTTGGCTAAAAGAAGATGTCGCGCCAGCCTTTGATGCCTTGCAGGCCGATCCAAATCGAGCGATACCGATGGAAGACGTCATGGCGGGCATACGAGCACGCCACGCAGCCAAATTACGCGGGGTGGCATGAAAGTCCGTGCGGTCTTCTTTTCGCCAGAGGCTGAGGAAGATTTGGTGCAAATTTACGAGTGGGTCGCCTCTGCCGCCAACCTAAACGTTGCGCTGGGCTATATCAATAGAATTGAAAGAAAATGCACCGCACTTGATTTAGCGTCCAATCGCGGACACGCGCGAGACGACATCCGCCTAGGTCTGCGCACCATCAGTTTTGAGCGCAACCTGACAATTGCCTTCACAGTCACAGACCAAAGCGTTACAATTTTGAGAATATTTTCAGGCGGTCGTGATTGGGAGACGGAGATGTGATGCAAATTAAGCAAGCTGAATATGCGCGAGAAATAGCTGAAGCGATAAAATCAGCCGAAAATGGCATAGGTCACTCGAAAGAGCAGGTATTTGCTTGGCTGGATGCTTGGGCTGACGGCAATAAGCTCCCCCTTCCCTCTCCCGATATTTTGCCTACTAAGTAGCCATTATGCGGCTTCGCCTTACGCCGGAAGCACAGGAATTCTGTCCCGATGTTTGTGAATAACAGTCTTCAACCTTAACCTAAACGCGAGCCGTTAGCCTCTCAGCCAAGGCATCCAATTCATCCCCGGCAATTTGGCACTCCCAAATGGTTTCAACAGCCCAACCGAGTTCTATCAACTTTACCCGGTTCAAATGATCGCGGGCAATGTTTTTCCCGATTTTCTCCGCCCACCAGTCGCTGCGTGTCTTGGGAATTCTGAAATCTTTGCAGCCTTCATGCCCGTGCCAAAAACATCCATGAACAAAAATTACCGTCTTGCGCTTTGCTAAAACAAGGTCCGGTTTGCCGGGCAAGAGTTTGTTATGCAAGCGATACCGGAAACCGTGCTTGTGAAGATATTTGCGGACCGCCAGTTCAGGCTTGGTATCTTTGCTCTTTACCGCCGCCATGTTCCGCGACCGTTCCAGTGGCGTCAACTTGTCCACCAAGTTCGTGCTCCTCCAGCGCTTCCAAAATATTTTCTGCAACCGCCTTTACCAATGGAACGGGAACGGCGTTTCCAAACTGCTTATAGGCTGACGACTTCGACAGGTGCGGCTTGAAACTATCAGGAAACCCTTGAAGCCGTGCGCATTCTCTTGGCGTCAACATACGCGGATTTTTGCCCGGCTGCGGAATTAGGCATTCCTTGCCGTCCTTATAATATCGGGCAACCAACGTATTGGCTGGCTTGAACAAATCCGCCTCATATGCGGTGAACCCTGCACCACGCGCCAAATTGGCGCTGGTGCGACGTTTATGACCTTCCCAGCCACGATCCGAAATCGTGTAGGACGCATCAACATTGCTTTCCAGCGCGGTAAACAGCGGAATCGGCACACCTTGGGGGCGCGGGAACGTGAAACTTTTCACATCGTCGCGAAACGCCACAATGAAGCAGCGACGCCTCTTTTGCGGAACCATTCGTTCAGAACTGATCACATCGAAGTGCATTGTATATTTTAGCTCTTCTTCGATGATTTGGCGGATTGTATCAAATGTGCGCCCGCCATCATGGTTCACAATATTGCTGACATTTTCCAGCAACAGAACCTTCGGCTGCTTTATTTTCGCAATTCTCGCAATATCATAGAACAAAGTGCCCTGCGTTTCATCCAGCAAGCCGTGAGAGCGGCCCAACGATGTTCGCGCTGAAACGCCTGCCAAACTGAACGGCTGGCACGGAAATCCGGCAGCGAGAACGTCATGGTCAGGTATCATGAGTTCAATCACGCCATCCAACTTATTGGGTGCGGTAATTGTCCGGATATCGCCATGAATATCGCCCGTGTGATTGGCTCTGTATGTCTCCTGCGCCCGCGCGTCGATTTCCGAGGTAAAAACGCATTCCCCCCCAAGCGAATCCAAGGCGAGGCGAAATCCGCCAATGCCCGCAAAGAGGTCGATGAATTTGAATCGGTTCATAAATTATACATCTCTAAAATATCGTATTTACTTAATCCCAAACGACTCAACAAGTTGGACCTTTTTGCGATGAGCCTGTTCAAATCACCTTCAATTACTCCAAAATCAGCGTGGTGCAACATACGATGTGAAAGCGGGTTGATAACACAGATATTATCAATTTGATCCAAAGAATTATTCCCGAATTGATCCTGCAAATTCATCGGGATCAGATGATGCGCTTCAACAAATTTGCGGTTTGTGCCCCTGAAATAGAAACTGGGATACTCAGGGTGCACTTCACAAACATAGCCGGAGTTTCTTAGCGCCACCGCAGCTACGTTTGGATTTCGCCGCCACTTCATTACAGTGGTTTGTACCCTTTCAGGCTCACTGAGGTTTATGAGATCCTGATAACTGTCAACCTCCGGCTCAAGGATAAGCTCACGGGGTTTTGGCTGTAAAACCCCGTTCATGATAGCAATCAGGGTCCATTCCGTGAACGAACCCAACCAAATTTCATTTCCTCTTTGAAAAATACACCAGTATTCACCTGGATGGGGCTTAAAAACATCCTTGCGGGCGTAAAATCTAAGTTCCCCCACCCTGTTTGTTTTATAGGAAACTGTAAGTTTCTTAATAGCACCCGACGGGTGTATCCTGAATTCAAACTCAGGATCAAACCCGCTGGCCTTGATCGCTTCTATGCTACCGTGATGCGTATCAAGCCGGTGGCCAAAAAATGATTCGGCCAAATCCTGTTCCGGCCCGGTAAATGTTACCTGTGACTTGTTATATTCGTCACTTGTGATCTTGGAATATGCACCGCGTGAGCTCCCAAAAAAAGCATTGAGTTCCGCGTTGAAAGCTATGCCCATTTTGTTTCCTCCATGGGCGATGACTTACACAATATAGGGCGATTCGCTATTCCCCCATCGCGATCAAGCTGGCATTTCCACCCGCCGCTGCCGTGTTCACGCTCACCACTTGCTCCAGTGCAAAGCGGAGCAAATAGTGCGGCCCCCCTGCCTTGAAGCCTGTGCCGGAAAGGCCGGAGCCGCCGAAGGGCTGCGTGCCGACGACCGCGCCGATGATGTTGCGGTTGACATAGACATTTCCGACATCCAGCTGGTCGATCACATGGCGAACAGTTTCTTCGATGCGGGTGTGGATGCCCAGCGTGAGGCCAAAGCCGCTGGCGGCGATTTTATCCAGCACGCTGTCCAGCCCACCCGCCTTATAGCGCACCACGTGCAAAATCGGCCCGAAGATTTCGCGTGTCAGCGCCTCAGCACTTTTCATCTCCACAATATGCGGCCCGAAGAAATGCCCTGTTGTCGGCGCTTGCCCCGCATAGCGCACGGTCTGCGTTTTGCGCATATCCGCCACATGGCCGTTCAGCATCGCCAGCTGGTCGGCATCGATCACAGGGCCAATATCCGTATTGATAAGGCTTGGATCACCAATGTTAAGTTCGCGCGCCGCGCCCTCAATCATGGTCAACATCCGGTCTGCCACATCCTCCTGCACAAACAATAGGCGCAATGCCGAGCAGCGCTGGCCAGCCGAGCGGAAGGCGGACGACACCACATCATCAGCCACCTGCTCCGGCAATGCGGTCGCATCCACGATCATGGCATTCAGCCCGCCGGTCTCCGCAATCAGCGGCACGATGGGTCCGTTCTTTGCCGCCAGCGTACGGTTGATCGCCCACGCGGTTTCGGTCGATCCTGTAAAGCACACGCCTTCAATTTTCGGATGGCTCGTCAGCGCCGCGCCGATCTTGCCATCGCCCGGCATAAACAGCAGCGCCTCTTGAGGCACGCCCGCCTGATGCAAGAGCTTAATCATTTCAAATGCCACCAGCGGCGTCTGCTCGGCGGGCTTGGCGATCACCGCATTGCCCGCAGCCAGTGCTGCCGTCACTTGGCCCGCAAAAATTGCCAGCGGGAAATTCCAAGGCGAGATGCAAACGAAAATACCGCGCCCGCGATGGCGCAATTTATTGTCCTCGCCTGTAGGACCCGGTAACACCAAATCTTCGCCAAACGAAATGACGCCTTGGCGCGCATAGTAGCGGCAGAAATCCACTGCCTCGCGAATTTCCGAAACTCCATCATCCAGCGTCTTGCCCGCCTCGCGAGACAGCAGCCATAAAAACTTGTCACGGTTGGCTTCGAGCAACTCTGCCGCTTTCTCCAAAATCACGGCGCGATTGGCAGGCGTCACCCTCGACCAGTTGGCAAATCCCTTCCGTGCGGTTTCCACACCGCTTCCGACCTCTTCCCGTATCATGTTCGTGCAGTTGCCGACCACTTTCCGGTCTACTGGCGACAGCACTGGTTCAGGGTTTCCCGAGGGTTTCACACCCGCAATGAGAGGCACGGCATTGACCGTCACAGCCGCCTTTTCTATGCCCTTCAGCAGACCCGCCAGCACCACGCGATCACCGAAATCCACACCCTTGGAATTCACACGGTCAGGATAAATATTAGCTGGCTGCGGAATGTTCGGATTGGCGTAACCCTTGCCATCACTCAGTATCTCAGATGGCCTAACTAACAGATTTTTAACGGGAATATTCGTATCGCCCACCACAGAAACGAACGAGGAATTAGCCCCATTCTCCAGCAAACGCCGCACCAAATAGGCCAACAAATCACGATATCCGCCCACCGGCGCATAGATACGGCAAGCGATTTTATCCGCGCCTTCGGTAACGTTTTTGAACAGCGACTCGCCCATGCCATGCAATCTTTGGAACTCAAACCCTGTCCGGTCCGCCCCCGCCATCTCAATAATCGTCGCCACAGTCAGCGCATTATGGGTAGCAAATTGCGGAAATATCACGTTTCTTGCATCTAAAAGTTGCTTTGCACAAGCCATATAAGAGGCGTCCGTCGCCGCCTTGCGGGTAAAAACCGGATAGCCAACCATGCCGCGTTCCTGCGCGCGTTTCACTTCTGTATCCCAATATGCACCCTTCACAAGACGCACCATCATTTTGCGTCCTGTAGACCTACATAGTTGTTCTATATGAGAAATTACTGCACTTGTGCGCTTTTGATAGGCTTGAATCGCCAGCCCGAAACCATCCCAGCCATCAAGTGACTTATCACGAAACACCGCGTCAATCACATCAAGTGATAGTTCGAGCCGGTCCACTTCTTCCGCATCAACGGTAAAATTCAGATCATAAGACTTCGCCTTTTGCGCGAGTTCCAAAAGCATCGGCACCAGCTCTTTCATCACACGCTCTTTATGCGTCGCCAGATAACGCGGGTGAAGCGCCGACAGCTTTACCGAGATGCCCATCCGGTCCGGCAGCGGCTTGTTGCCAGTCGCTTTGCCGATGGCTTCGATCGCGTTAGCATATTGACTATAGTAATGCTTAGCGTCTTCCGCAGTGCGCGCGCCCTCGCCCAGCATGTCAAATGAATGACGGTAACCCTTTGATTCATTTGATGTTGCCCGCGAAAGCGCGTCTTTAATTGTCTCGCCCAGCACGAAATGATGACCCAAGAAACGCATAGCCTGCTTGGTAGCAATACGAACCGTCGGCAAACCAACGCGCTTCATCAGTTGCCCAATCACACCCTCCGGCGTCTCGCCCGGTTTGATCACTTTGGCCGATAACCCCAGCGCCCAAGCGGATCCTGCCACAAACATCGAGCCGCCCTTGCCCTCATGCTGCGCCCAGCCGCCCTGCTGCAATTTGTCCTCAATCAATCGGTCCTGAGTAGCCGCATCCGGCACGCGAAGCAGCGCCTCGGCCAATACCATCAGCGCCAAACCTTCGCGGGTGGACAAGCCATACTCCCGCAAAAAGTCCTCCACGCCGCCAATACCACCTGCCTGCGCACGGATATAGTTGATATAGGCCGCAGCGCGCGTATCAATTGCTGCCTCGACCGCCGTACTATTTTTGCCAAGCGCCAATAAATGTTCGACAAGTCTATTATCTTCAGGCGCCATTTCAGCATGGAATTCCGGCATCGCGTGGGTGGTGGACATAACTTCTTCCTCGTTTTAGTTTCTCTGTATAACGCAATTTTCATAGACATTTTCACCAATCTTCATCATATAGCTGGTGAATTATTTGGAAAAATGGATTTAAAAAGTGGATATCAAGTCACTCGATCAAATCGACAGGCGAATTTTGCGCGAGCTTCAGTCGAATGGTAGGCTAACAAATACGGAACTTTCGGAACGGGTACATCTTTCTGCCACCGCCACCAACGAGCGTGTGAAGCGCCTCGGCCGCGATGGTTTCATCCTTGGCTACACCGCCCTGCTCTCTCCAGACAAACTGGGGCGCGGGCTGTTACTGTTTGTGGAAGTGAAATTGGAGCGGACCACGCCAGATGTGTTTGACGCCTTCGCAGTCGCCATCCGCCGCACTGCGGATGTGCTGGAATGCCATTTGATTGCCGGCGGCTTTGACTATCTCGTCAAAGCCCGCGTGGCAGATATGTCAGCATACCGGCAGTTCCTGTCAGATCTGCTCATAGCCGTTCCCGGCATCCGCGAAACACGGACCTATACAGTGATGGAAGAGGTCAAGGATACGACCAATTTGCCGATTTAATGCAGTTACTGTTTCAAAATATCGCGCACTTCGACCATGTTAGAACGAACACGCAAAATCTTGAAGCCTAGCGTGGTAAGATGCGTTGGCATAATCCATCCATCTTCTTTACCGTTGGAGATTATCCACGGATCAAGATCAATGGTTTGGCGCATTTCGGTTTCCATACGGTTCCAGACTGCATCGAGCGCTTTTGTCCGGATAATGTCCTCAAAATCGGCATGGGCCGCGACCATGAAACCATAGTAAGCATACATCTGGCCCATGGCCTCCCAGAAATAGTTATCCGCCTGCGTATCAAACCAGCCAAGGTTATTGTTCTTGGAACGTTCATCAATTGCAGCGGTGGTAGAGCCAATCTGGCTGGTTATCGTTTCGATCATCGTTGCCAAATTATCCGCGCGCGCATCGAAAGTTGCCGCACAGGTTACTAAGCGCTCGTTGAATTTGTTGAGGTTTTCAATACCAATACGATAAGAAGACGGTGTGGACTGCCGGAAACCAAATGGCGAAAAGCCAAAGTACCATGACGATGCGTCATACTGAAGTTGTCCGCGCGCCTTTTGCAAATCAGGATCAATCTGCGATGTGCCGCGCACACGGCCAAGCGAATCCACTAATTCATTGGACATGCGTTGAACGGCAGACTGAATGCCGCGCTGGAAGGAAGCCTTATTGTCTAAAAATGGAGTTCTATCCCAAGCAAGGCCAAAAAAGCCGGATTTGTAAGTCAGCATCGACGAAATCCATGCATTCTGATTGACGTTAAAATCTGTCAGCGTCGAAGCCACATCAACAATTGCCGAGCGACCGCATGTTTTGGCCGTTGTGCCACCACCAGTGACGCCAACTTCTTCGCCAGCAGATACACCACGAGATTCAAGTTTAAAGGCTTCAACATAATCGGGATTGTAACCGCTATAAACCTCAGCGTTATAAATAAACCAGCCGTAAGTGATTACAATTCCAAGAAAAAATGCGCCTAATATCGCCTTCCACGCGAACCCGCTGGAGCGATAAAACTGCAAAACCTTGATAAAAGGCCAGAATATCCATGCCACCACCTGCCCGACACCGCGCCCGATTAAATAGAAAATCCGACTAAAAAAATCGACAATGGAATTATACATTGGGCACTCCAGCAGTTAACTACGGCAGATCATAATAGCGCTTTCGCCACGCTTGTCTGTCAATCAGATAGGTTGTTTTCAGTGTCTCTACAACATGCTCTTGATAGGCTTTTAGCCATGTTTGATAGTCTGAATAAAAGCCCTGTTTATTAAACGCATACCGCGCCACAAAGTCCGAAGGTACAAACTCAGTAATCAGACGGTTGATAAGCCAACGATCCGGGTGATCCGGCTTGGCCCGCAGCACCAGAAACCGCTGTTCTGCATTCATCTGAGTCAAATCGAGCCGCCCTGTCTCAGCCGCTTCGCGTTTGGTGGCGTTCAAGAACGCGTATTGCCCGTCTTTTCGGATCATTTCCGCGTTGCGATGTATCCAAGTTTGAAGCCACACCGCGTCGATTTTGCCAAGATCTGTCTTAGGCTCCGCGCGGCGCACCAAATCACGTATCACCATTTCCGCCCGATGCTCTAAAAAGCCGGACGGCTCCATCCAAGACGAGCGCGGCAAGTCCAACCGCCCGGTGGAGGCTAGAAATTTATAAACAGCCTCATGGTCATTGATTGACAAATAGGACACTTGCCACGGACGTGTTTTGCGGAATCCCGGCACATCAGGCGCCGAAATTACGGTTGTGGCTTTGTCATCAATTAAAATATAGAGCCCGGAAAAATGGCTGGTCCAAAACGCATTGTGACGAAAAACCACCTTGTCCGGCACCAGCGAATTTTCGCGAATGTCGCCCGTCTCGCTCGCAAGCGCCACCATGCGATTAAGCATTTCATCATCACGCCACGCATCAGCATCGTCAGTCAAACGATCCACCAGCGAACGCAGTTCCGTTGCCTTGCCTAGCGTATCATTGCCGGAAAGAACTTTGAATTCCACCTGATTGATAGACAACAAATCCTCAACATCATCGACTATTGGAACAGAATCTTCGATTTCGCCGTAAATAACATCTTTGATGGTCAGCGCATTAACGGCGCGGATGTTCTCGTCAAAGAATTCATGCATTAGCTGGTCAGTGTTAGAAAAAGCGGTATGAACGACCGGCAGCGATGCTTGATCGGGTGTTAAAATAATGAACCGGCGATTGACTGCATTCGGATCAAGATATTGATGGTCTTTCAGCTCCTCAGCAACTTGGGGCGAAAAGCCAGTCATATCAATATCAAACGCCTTAAGCTTGGTCGGCTTCACGCCAAACGCCACCAGCGCCTTGTTATAGCGCTCAATCAGATGCGGTTCTTCGATGCGCAGCAAACGCCCGTAGATCAGCTCATTATCGTAGAGAAGGTCCATGTAAGAATTGCCTTTGTCAGATAATGTGTATATAAGTGTGCATCACAGGTGTAATCAAGATGGTTGAAACCAATTCTAGGAAAATCATAAAACGACTGGAAAGTGAAGGCTTCACACACGTTTCAATTCGTGGATCACACCATAAGTTCACTAACGGCACACTCACTATCATCATTCCCCACCCAAAAAATGATATGCCGTTTGGCACCGCCCGCGCTACAGCAAAGTTAGTAGGTTGGATATGAAAATAAATAATAGAACAACATATCTTGCGCTTGTGCATAAGGATGAAAAAAGCGCTTGGGGTATTTCCTTTCCTGATCTGCAAGGCTGTTTCTCGGCAGCCGACGAAGAGAATGACATCATTGCCAACGCGATGGAAGCACTTGAGCTTTACGCGGAAGATTTAGACGCCCTCCCCGCCCCTCGCAGCATCGGCGCTATCACTTCAGACGCCTATATTGCTGGCGAGTTAGCACGGGGCGCATATCTCATTTCCATCCCCTTCATCCGCAACACCCAGCGCACCACGCGGGTCAACATCACATTGTCAAAGGGGCTGCTTGACGCGATAGACGCCGAAGCCACTCGTCGCAAACTGACAAGGTCAGGGTTTATCGCGCAGGCAAGCGAGCGGGAGATCACGGGGTAAAACTCACCAAGCCCCCTTCTTCTTCATCTCTTCCACTTCCGCCATCGCCCGCTCGCGCAACTTTGCATCCCTGACCATTTTTTGAACGGCGGCATCATCGGACTTATCCGAATAGCGGAATTCGCTATCGGCATAGCGGTTCACTTCCTGCATCACTGTCTCGATAGTGAAGGGCTTCCGCAGGTCAGAAACCATAGCTTTCTTGTCATCATAGCTCTTGTGCATGAAGGTTTCAGGCTTTTCAAACCACTCATCCGGCAGCTCAATATCCATCGCGCGCATCTTAATCGCGTCAGTGATGTTCTTGATGGCACGACCTGTGAATCGCGGCTCGCGCTCCTTGATGCGGAACAGATAATCACCAATATCGGTGAGTGAATCCGGCTCGCCATTGTCGTTGATAAACTTCTTGAACACTTGCCCCAGCGCTTCTTCATGCGGCGTGGCGAAGCTAGAATAGGCTTCCGTCACCGCCTTCTGAATTTCCTGCGCTGCATAAAGTTCATGGTCGCCGAGCGGGATTTTATGGTTCTTGCCCGCGAGCATGGCGAAAATATCAATATAATCATTGCGGGTTTGCGGGCCATCCACCAGCCAGCGCGCACCGGCACGCTGGCGAAGCGCATCATCCACATTTTCTGGATAATTGGAGAACATACCGAACGATGCATTGCCGCGCACGACTGTCTGCGCACCCGCAAAGGCATCCATCAACACGCCGGTAATTTCTTGTTGTCCGGCGGAAGCATGGTCGTCGGAACGCTTGGCCGCCACTTGGTCGATATCGTCAATCGTACCAAAGGCGATGACACGCGGGTTAATCACATTGTCAATAAACTGGCGGCAATTCTGGCCGGACTTGCCTTGATAAGACGAAATCTGGTCCACGCCAAAATTTTGATACACAAACGGATAGCTTGCCACCATGCAATGCTCATTGATAAGCCCCGCAATCATTTGGATCAGCGTGGTCTTGCCTGTGCCGGGGGCGCCATCACCGATGAACGTAAATATAAAACCGCCAAGCTCGACAAACGGGTTCATTTGCAGGTCAAAATCATAGGCCATAATCATCTTGGCGAGCTTCACTGCCTGATATTTGGCAATGTGATTGCCAACAACTTCTTCCGGTTTTTTGAAACTCATCACCAGCGGCTTGGAACGCTTGCCGGGCGCGACATCAAAACCATCCAGCGTGAAGTTGTCTGCCTCAAGGCGCAGATGCGTGTTTTCAAAAGCCCCAAGACCTGTGAAACGCCCGCGCCGCTGTAATAAGCCATCAATTGCCACCCGCGCCAAGGCGCTGGCGCGGCCCAGCATTGCCGCCTCGTCCGGCGCACCTGTAATAGCGCCATCAAGCCCGGCAATCAGCGATTTTACAGCCTCTTGCGCCGTATCAAACTGGAACGCTGGCTCGGCGATATCATTGACAGCGGTCGAATCCGCTTCAATCAGCTGAGACAAATACGCGGCAAACGTAAACGCTGCAACATACGAGGAGGCCGACAAATAATTGCGAAATTGCGAGGCCTCATCGCCTTCAAGCGGTTTGGACGCATTGCGAGCCATCAATGCTTCGAGCGGCGTTTGCCGTGCATAGACATCCGCCACAGCCAGAGCGACACTCGCCGCGCGGCGGGTGCGGAATAGCAATGTGTGCTGCGCAATCGACATTAAACTATCATCAGGTCGGATTTTCTGGATCGACTTCGTAAATTCCACTTCGCGGGATTTACGCATTCCGGCTGTCGAAACCGTGGAGACAAAGCGGCGTCCGGTGCCTGCAATTTCCACGCCCGAATTGCTGTCCACCGAGTCAAGCATTATCAAACGTGTGACAAGCGACTGCGCCGTTGGCAAATGCTTGGCGATGTCCTTTTCATCGATTGTGGTTAGGCCAGCGTCCATTTATGCATCCTCATACATCCGAAATCACTTGCCCATTGGACAAGACGTGAACCTTATATCCATCGAAAATCTTCTTCGTCTCACCGCTGGCATAAAGCGCCTGATAGGCCTCATGCGGCACCAACGCGTGGCGCTCATAGGACGAAACGCCCATGCGCGCGCATTCCAAGTCGTCCGTCTCAATGTGATATTCCTCGCGGGCCGGATCAGTGGAAAAAAATCCCTTCTGTTCCACTATCTCTTTCTTGGAAAAAATATCCTGATTAGTCCACGTCAAGAGCCACGCATTCTCTGGCTTGCGCACCTTGGAAAGCACCTCGGAAACTGTCGAATTATTTTCCGTCATGCCCGCGCTGTAAAACGGGCCCAGCACGCTGCGACGCAATTGCTTGGGGTGAAGCGTTGGAAAATCCTTGTCCATATTGGTCGCAATGGTTGATGGCGACAAAGAGTAAGACGAGTTCTTTTCGGCAAAATCGTCGAACTGACGCGCCAGCGCCGGATTGAGCAAGCCCTCAACAGGCAATGGAATTTTCTCATCCGGATTGAGTTTTCCATCACTTGTTACCAGCATCGAAACCAGCTTTTCGCTGGAGTCTTCCAGTGTCACCAAATAGACCATCGGTAGGTTCGCCGAGCCGTCAAACACGCCCCAATGCACCATGTAGCTCGGCCGCATCGTCTGCGCATTAACGCCCACTTTGATCGTGCGCGGCAAAATATAGGGTTTGAACAATTCGCCTTTTTGCGCTGCTTCCAGATAAATTCGCTCTGCCATCGACTTTTGCAGCGCCGCCGGAAATTCCTTTTTTCGAAGGATAAAGTCCGCCATGTCAGCGCGAAGCTGTTTGGCCAACGGTATGGTCAGCAAACGCTCTGCCGCTGTTCGATTGTCACTGTCCAATTCCAAAACATTCTGGAAAACCGGAAAGCCTGATTCTGCGCGGGAAATTTTGAATGTGTCAACAAACGCCAGCTTGTTTTGCCAGCACGCAAACGAGTTTTCGAGCCGCGCAATATATTCGGCGATAACGCCCGCCAAAATATCATCACGCTGAGGCGTCGCCTGCCTCGCGAGTAAAAAGACATTCAAGCCATCAAGCGCCGAACCAATCGCCTTAAAATAGCGACTGGCTTGGCCTTCATCCGTTTCCATATTGCTTAGCTCTGCACGTAGTTCGCTGCATTATGCTTGGCCATAACTTCGCCGAAGCGACGCGCAAACGCATCATCAGCCAGCTTCTTGCGGCGCTGAATATCGGCCGTCGAAACCATGTTCTTTTCATGCAGTTCAAGCAGGTCGCCAATGTGCTTTTGCGCCGCAGCTCCAATACCGGCCATAGTTTCCTCAGCCGCCGTATCCACCTTTGATCCGAGTGTATTGATCTTGTGCGCCACATCCTGCTGAGCCGCCGTCTTCAACGAGTCTTCCAGCGCCTTATAAAGTACAATGCGTTGCTCAGTATCAATGGTGAGTTTGTTGATAAGCGTTGCCTGCGCCGCAATCTGGTTGTTCAACGAATCCACAAATGTCTGGAACATCGATGTGTAGCGCTCAAGGGTCTGGCTCTCGGCCAATAGCACCTGCTCATGCGCCTGCTGCTCATTGTATTCGGTCGCATGTTTGGAGCGCTCACCCTCAATCTTAGTGCGGGATTTTTGGTCAGTGGATGCCGCCAATTGGTTTTCAAGATCAAGCAGCATCGGGTTCAGTTCATTGATGCGCTTTTGCGTGGCTTCAAGTGAATCCATCGTCGCCTTGCGTCGCTCAATAACTTGGACAAGGCTGGCTTCAGAAGTCTTGTAACGCGTATCCAACACAGTTTTTTGGTTCTTCAAAATACCAACAATCGTATCAGATTTCGAGAGCAATTCTTGCAAATTGCCTGCCATTGACATGTTGCGGACACGGTCAGTACGCATACGCTGAGCACGATCCTTAGAGAATATACCGATGAATTTTTCCCAACCGGTATAGCTTTTCATCGATTCAAATTCGGAACCGAAAACATTCGTAGCATCCTCAAGACCTATGATGAGGTCTGCGATATTGCCTTCCATTGTCTTCTGCTGCATCAGTACGTCTTCAAGACGTGCATTTTCGATATCAAAATTGGCATCGCCAATTTTCTTATCAGCCTTGGCAACCTGGTCCATAACCACGGCGGTCTGGTCCAGTTTCGTTTTCATTTCCTCCACCACCTGCTTAGTTTTAGCAATTTCAGCATCAAAGTTTTGCAAAGTGGCCATGAATGTCTCCGGGCGTTAAAATGTCAGTGCCACCAAGTATAGGTGGTCTGAGCCCAGTTTAAAAGGCAGACACAAAAATACTTAGCACCAAATATGTTACATCTTTGGACGCCAAGTTTGTCAATCTATGATGGTATCACTCAGGCTTCGGACTGGCCTTTAAATAGGCGATGAGATTGGCAGTCTCTGTATCGTCTTTAAGCCCCGCAAATGGCATCTTATTGCCCGGCACAAATTCTTTCGGTGCCTTAAGGTAAGCAGCAATATTTTCCTCAGTCCACATGAGACCTTCAACGCCCTTGGCTTTCATTGCGTCAGAATAGGTAAAGCCTTCAATTGAAGCCGCCGCCCGGCCAACGATAGCGACCAAATGCGGCCCTATCTTTTTAGTCTCGGCGACTGCATCATGACAGGCTTTGCATTTGTTAAATACAGTTTTACCCGCCACAGCATCACCCTCTGCAAACGCCAGCGTCGGCAGAAAGGCCGCCACTGTAGCGACCACAAACACTATCATCATCGTTTTCATTGTAATTCCTCCACATTCACGCCAGCAAACAATAAAGCTCAATATGGGAGGCTTGGCGTTGATGTGGATCAAGGATTAGGAAAATGCCCGCAAAAGCGGGCAATGCTTTGCGTAAAACATTTCAACAAATCGAATGGTTGCAAGCCTTGCGATCTCGCCGCAGATCCGGCCGCCTAGCGCGAAAAGCCAATCATATCTTCGGGCTGTACACGCCCCATTTCCTCTTCCCAGTGCGGGCGGCATAGCGAGACATAGACATCTTTGCCGATCGCCACCTGCTCGCCGTGGCGGGCGACCTTACCATCCTCGCCCAGCCGCACCACCATCGTTGCTTTTTTCCCGCAGCGGCAAATGGTGCGCACTTCGCGCAAGTCATCGGCAATGGCCAGCAGCGCTTCGGACCCCGGAAATAGCTTACCCTGAAAATCCGTGCGCAACCCATAGCACATCACAGGAATGCCTAACCTGTCCGCCACACGCGCCAACTGCCATACTTGGTCAGCCGTCAAAAACTGCGCTTCATCGACAAAAACGCAATGGATCGGGTGCGCATCAATACGGTCCTGCACGCGCAGAAACATATCATCTTGATCGCGGAACATCTCGGCTTTCTCTTCAAGTCCGATGCGCGATGAAATATAGCCCTCGCCCTCTTTGCGGTAATGTCCAGCAACAAACAGCAGCGTGCGCATCCCGCGCTCTTGATAATTGTAGGACGCCTGCAACAGCATCGTCGTCTTGCCGGCATTCATCGTCGCATAGTTGAAATAGAGTTTGGGCATGAAATAACATCCGCTGTGAGTTATCACTTCATAGCCGCTTGGCTGTATATTTTCTAGGAATTTAGCCATCTTTCAACAGTTGGCGTTCCCAGAACATCTATCGTCGCGGATACAACGCATCACGACTGGAAACGTCTATGAAATCATGCCAGAACTTGTGTCAGCGACGGGCGCGCAATCCGTCTCTTTGGTCCGCAAAAACAATATAACAAGGGAAACACTCATGTTGAAATCTACATTCGCCGCCACGCTTTTGGCCTCGACGCTGCTCGCCTCCCTCGCCTTCGCTGGCGATGCTGAAACCTGCAAGGCTGTCCGTTTTGCTGATGTTGGCTGGACAGACATTCAAGTCACCACCGGCACAACACAGGTAATTCTGGAGGCATTGGGGTATGCGCCGGAAGTGAAAACCTTATCCGTGCCTGTCACCTACGCATCGTTAAAGAACAAGGACATTGACGTGTTCCTCGGCAACTGGATGCCGTCCATGACGGCAGATGTGAAGGCCTATATGGATGACAAGTCGGTTGAAACTATCGGCGTTAATCTTGATGGCGCAGGCTATGGCCTTGTTGTGCCGCAGTATGTTGCGGATGCCGGCGTGAAGTCACTGGCTGATCTTGGCGCCCACAAAGATGAGTTCAAAGGCAAGATTTACGGCATTGAAGCGGGCAACGACGGCAATCGCATCATTGGCACGATGATTGCTGATCCAAAAAATAAGCTTGATGGTTTTGAACTCGTTGAAAGCTCAGAAGCGGGCATGTTGACCGAAGCCGAAAAAGCGATCAAGAACAATGAATGGATTGCGTTCTTGGGCTGGACCCCGCATCCGATCATGGGTGATATGAAGATTGCCTACCTTGATGGCATGGGCGATTCAGGTTTTGGCGCGGCAACGGTTTCTACCAACGTGCGCGCTGGTTACACCACGGAGTGCCCGAATGTTGGCAAGCTTTTGTCAAACCTCAAGTTCGATCTGGCTATGGAAGGCGCGATGATGGGCCCGGTATTGAAGGATGGCGCGGACCCAAAGGAAACCGCCAAGGCATGGCTGAAGGCCAACCCCGCAGCCGTTGCACCATGGCTTGCGGGTGTGACAACATTTGACGGTGGAGATGCGGCGGCTGCGGTTACTGCTGCACTTGCGGGCTAACCGTTCTTAGGTAAGACTCCAAAGGCGGCTATGGGAAACCGTAGCCGCCTTTTTATTGAGATGCTTTGCGGGAGGGCAAAATGGATCCACTATCAAAACTAATCACAATGTGGAAAATCCCGGTTGGCCAGTGGGGCAAGGCGGTCATTGAGTTCATCGTGGAATATTTTCAGTGGCTGTTTGATGCCATAAAAGTCTCACTAAATTTTGCCGTCGAAGGCACGACCTACCTTCTCCTCCTCATTCCTCCGGTTTTGCTCGCCGCCCTCATAGCGGGCCTTGCCTACTATCTGCGCCGGTCCAAGCCTTTGGCCATCGCCGTGCTCCTCGGCTTCCTGTTCATCATCAACCAAAACCTCTGGAAGGAGACAATTCAGACGCTGGTTTTGGTCGTTGCGGCCACCGCAATCTCAATGGCGATTGGCGTTCCTATTGGCATCTGGGCCGCGCACAAACCTAAAGTCTGGCGCGTTATCCAACCCGTTATGGACTTGATGCAGACCATGCCAACATTTGTTTATCTCATTCCAATTTTAATCTTGTTTGGCCTTGGCGCCGCGCCTGCGCTCATCGTCACCATCATTTTCGCTATGCCCGCCCCTGTGCGCATGACCTATCTCGGCATCACGTCTATCCCCAAGCCCATGATTGAGGCGGGCGAAAGCTTCGGTGCCACTAGTCGCCAATTGCTGTGGAAAGTCGAACTCCCCGCGGCGCTGCCGTCCATCATGGCAGGCCTGACGCAGTGCATTATGCTGTCCTTGTCTATGGTCGTGTTCGCAACGCTGATCGGTGCGCCAAGCCTTGGCAATCCAGTCAATAAAGCACTGGCAAACCGCAACATTCCCCTTGGTATTGAAGCCGGCCTTGCACTCGTCATTCTTGCAATCATCTTGGACCGTATGCTGGCGCAAAAAGCGGGAGACAAAAAATGAGCACCCAAACCGCAACGCCAAAAACCGGCAAGCCTGTCGTCGAATTCAAAAACGTCGATATTATTTTCGGCAACAAAACCACTGAGGCCATGAAGCTTCTCGATGCAGGCATGTCCCGCGCTGACATCTTAGAAAAGACCGGCTCGGTGCTCGGCGCAGCAGGCGCAAATCTCACCGTCAATGAAGGCGAGATTTCAGTTCTCATGGGCCTGTCCGGCTCCGGCAAATCCACGTTGCTTCGCGCGGTCAACGGCCTCAACAAGGTCACGCGAGGCGAAGTTATTGTCCATGGCGCACATGGAACGACCGATGTTGTATCCTGCTCCGAGGAGCAACTACGCACCGTCCGGCGCGGCGCGGTTGCTATGGTATTTCAACAATTTGCGCTTCTCCCTTGGCGCACCGTGCGCGAAAATGTCGGCCTCGGCCTCGAACTTTCAGGCGTTCCGCAGGCCGAACTCGATGCCCGCGTCACCAAACAGCTTGATCTTGTCGGCCTCACCCAATGGGCCAATAAATATGGCCACGAGCTTTCCGGCGGTATGCAGCAACGCGTCGGCCTCGCCCGCGCTTTTGCCACCGAAGCGCCAATCCTGCTGATGGACGAACCATTCTCCGCGTTAGATCCCCTCATCCGCACCAAGCTGCAAGACGAATTGCTACAGCTGCAAAAGGCATTGAAGAAGACCATCATCTTCGTGTCCCATGATCTCGAAGAAGCGCTGAAAATCGGCAATACCATCACGATTATGGAATCTGGCCGCATCGTCCAATCCGGTCGCCCTGAAGACATCGTGCTGCGCCCCGCCAATGATTATGTCCGCGAGTTCATCTCCAACGTTAACCCGCTCTCCGTGCTCACCGCATGGAATGTCATGCGCAATGTAAGCGAGCTGGAACAAGAAAAAGGCGGCTGGGTCTGGCTGGACCGCCGCAAAACCACGCGCTTCAAACTAGATAAAATCGGCCACGTTATCGACGCCGAATCCAACGGCAAAAAATCCCAATGGGTCTCCTGCACTGACGTCGAAAATGAATTCTCCGGCTCGTCCAACCCGGTGTTCTGGGCCACCCCCGGCACCAATCTGCGCACCGTCATGCTGGCCATGCACAAAAGTCAAACCGCACCAGTGGCGCTGTTTGATGAAACGTCAAAGTTTGTGGGCTCGATTGGGATAAGAGATCTGTTGCAGGCGGTGCTGAGACGGGAAAGTTAAGCGTAATTGTTTCTTTATTCATCTTTGCTAAATCCAAAGTTGAATGAGAGAACTTTTTCGTTGGCCAAAACCAAAGAGATACTATTAGACGAAGGTTACACAGAATTTCACCATTTTGGGAGTCGCTATTTGTTCACGCGGCTATTGCTTTCCGTTGTTTTGCTAATCGCAGCTTGGATGGTGCTGCGTTCAATAAATGACCACGCATTTGTGCAAGATTTCAACAATACCGTGAGGCATATGCACTCCTATGAACATAGAACCAGAAAAGGTTTGGGCCTGCTCATACTATTTGGTTTTCTTCTTGCATCACCTATTTGGTTGAAATTGCCCTTGTCAGCATTTCTCGGGGGAAGTTGGAGCGCCAATTTGGTCGTTAGAATTTTCCGGTCTGTTGACGCATTGCCTGATTTGGCAATAGGGAAATCAGGCATCTACTTCCCGAACAAACTTGGACATGCAAGTTGCGCATGGCACGATATCTCTAAAATCATATATGTTAAGAAGAAAAGTTCTTGGACCGGTGAACTCACATCTACGATTTACATCTGCGGTAATACGCCTAAAAATCCATCGAAATGGTCGCTAGCCCCAAACGCTAAGCCAAAGATACTTGAAATACCGCACAGTTGGGCGATGAACTCCGAGGCAATAATTTCAGCCTGCCGCGAGTACACGCCAAACACCGAGATTACAGTAATAGGGGTCGCGTAGTTTTTAATAGCCGTGGGTCAAGGCGGATCGACCAAAAACACCGGTTGGTCTATAAATTCACCGATGACACTCCGATGATTGCGCAGTGCCGATATCACTATTGAAATTGACTTTTCAACACCCCGCGCCAACTTCAGCGCTAACAAGCATTCAAAACCACATGTGAAACCAAAGTGCCAACAACTCCAAATACGTCGCTCTCTCCCTCCGACCTCTCGCGCGTCATTGAAATGGCGTGGGAGGATCGCACGCCATTTGATGCGATTGAGCATGGCTTTGGCCTTAGCGAAGCTGCGGTAATCCTGTTGATGCGCGGCAATCTTAAGCCAAGCTCGTTTCGGCTGTGGCGAAAACGTGTCCATGGCCGTGCCACAAAGCACCAGCAGCGCACATCGCCAGATGCCACCCGCGCTTATTGCCCCACGCAATATAAATATAAGAGCTAAACCACTATCTCCATGTGCTGAATTTTGGCGTTTGATTAAAGACTCGCTTTGACGCGTCATACACGGTGATTTTCGCGAGTCTCGGGATTGTCACAAGTCCCGCTGTTGACTGTCTAACCAAAGCCTTCGCTCGCGTGCTTACAAAACCCAACCCTCTGCCACTCCATGGCAAGCAACTTCCGCCACCGCAGACTTAATCATCGCCGGCGAGACTTGGCGGCAAACAACCCGCGCATATGAACAACGCGGATTAAACGCGCAGCCTTGCGGCGGGTTAAACGGCGAAGGCAATTCACCAGTGAGCTTTATACGTATCCCGCGCCTGGTAGGGTCAGCCACCGGTGTCGCGGAAAGTAGCGCCTTCGTGTAAGGATGTTGCGGGTGTGTGAAAACCTGCTCCGCAGCCGCGATTTCCACTGGCCGCCCCAAATACATAATCATCACAGTGTCGGCGACATGGCGTACCACCGCTAGATCATGGCTAATGAACACATAGGTCAAATTCAAGCGCTCTTGCAAATCCGCCAGCAAATTCAAGACTTGCGCCTGAATAGAAACGTCAAGCGCTGATACAGGCTCATCAAGCACCAAGACTTTGGGGTTCAGAATCAAAGCCCGCGCTATAGCAATCCGTTGGCGCTGCCCGCCGGAAAACATGTGCGGATAGCGCTGATAATGTTCAGGACGAAGGCCGACCTGCGCCATCATCTCCTTCACCTTGGCCTCGCGCTCTGTAGGTGAAAGTGTGGTGTTCACAATCAGCGGCTCTTCAATAATCGCACCCACGCGTTGGCGTGGATTAAGCGAGGAGTAAGGATTTTGAAACACAATCTGCACCGATGAGCGCAGCGCTTTTAGCTCTTCTTTGCTGGCGCCATTCACCTTGTTCCCATCAATGGTAAGCGTGCCGGAAGTCTCAGTCTCAATCATCGTCAGCACGCGTGCCAGTGTGGACTTACCGCAGCCGGACTCGCCTACGACAGCCAGTGTCTTGCCCGCCTCCACTGAGAACGTCGCACCCGCAAGCGCTTTGAGTGAAAGCGGCTTGGAAAGCATCCCGCGTTTCACATTGTAATAGCGCGTTAAATCTGTGGCCTCTAAGATCAAACTCATACGCCTTCTCCCGCATATGTTACAGGATAATGGCACAGCGCCTCGCCCAAATTAGCACTTTGCCGGGGCGGCACAATTTCGCGGCAAGTGTCATTTGCCTTGTTGCAACGCGGGTTGAACAAACAGCCCTTTGGCCTATCGAGCAACCCCGGCACAACGCCGGGAATAGACGGCAAGCGCCCGCCCTTGGCATTGTCCGGCAGCGCTGCCAGCAGTGCCGCCGTATAGGGATGGCGCGGATGGCTGAATAACTCCAGCACGCTTTGCCGCTCAATTTGCTGTCCGGCATATTGCACGACAACCCGCTCGGCAGTTTCCGCCACCACGCCCATATCGTGCGTAATCAGTACCACTCCCATGCCGGTGTCTTTGCGCAAATCTACCAATAGATCGAGGATTTGCGCCTGAATCGTCACATCCAGCGCCGTTGTCGGCTCATCGGCAATCAGCATTTTGGGCCCGCACGCAATCGCCATGGCGATCATCACGCGCTGGCTCATCCCGCCGGAAAGCTGGTGCGGATAAGCGGACAACCGCCGTTCTGGTTCAGGGATGCCGACTTGCTCCAACAGCGCAATTATCTTCCTGCGCCGATCTGCCTTGCCCATATCGAGATGAGTTTTCAGCGTCTCACCAATCTGGAATTCGACATCAAAACAAGGGTTCAAACTGGAAATAGGTTCCTGAAAAATCATCGCCATTTCACGGCCAATAATCTTGCGCTTATCGGCGGCATCCATCGTCAGCAAATCAAGCCCGCCAAAGCGCATCACTTCTGCGCTCACGGTCGCGGTTTTTGGCAAAAGCCCCATAACCGCAAGCATTGCCACAGATTTGCCAGAGCCGCTTTCGCCAACAATGGCCACCACCTCGCCGGGGTCCACATTCAGATCAACACCGTCCACTGCCTTAAACGGGCCGGATGAAGTGGCAAAGGTCACGGTAAGATTTTTGAGTTCAAGAAGAGACATGATTGAATTATAGCCTCACTTCATCTATATTATACTGGTAGCCAATGGAGAAACCAAAATGCGCTCTTCAAAACCAACTTCACAATCCGCACCAAAACCAATCACCGGCCCGACTGGATTTAAGCCTGGTTACTGAATTTTCTTTTCAGCCAATGATAAATCAATCGCCGTAACAGCGTCATTGGCTAAGCTCTTTAGATAACGTGTCACACCAACATAATCCTGGTACATTTCGACCTGCCTGTTCTGATTAATTTTTAGAAATCGATCTGAACGCATATCTGCTGCAAACTGATCTAAAAGTTGGCGTTGCCGTGTATATAATATGAGCGGATCGATAACGCTCTCCGGTAATACATGAATGTCTTTTACAAGACTTTCAAAAACGATGTGTCGAGCAAGGCTGGGAACAAAAACTGAATAATCTTTAGATTTTGAATAGTTTTGTTCGATTTTCTCCAGCTCAAATGTCAGATTTTCATCATTCAGGTTATGCAATTCACTGCGGATTTCAGCGCGAAGCGCAACTTGAAAATCACGAACTTTTTCGCGGCGCTTTTCTTTTTCGATCCCCAACGATGTCTTATAGGTCACGAACCATCCGGCAGCTGTAACCAGCGCAGATATGACTGCTGCAACAATGGCCGGACCTATTAAACTCTGAAACATCGCGCTCAACTCCGCTTCAACTTGGGATCAAGCGCATCGCGCAGTCCGTCGCCAACCAGATTGATGCACAGCACGGTGATCAAAATCGCCAGACCTGGCATCATCATTATCCACGGCGCAGCGGAGATGAACTCGCGGGAATCCGCCAGCATTGCGCCCCATTCCGGCATTGGGGGTTGCGCACCAAGTCCCAAAAAGCCAAGACCGGAGGCCTCCAAAATACCGTCGGAAATACCTAGCGCACCCTGCACGATCAGCGGCGCGGCGCAGTTTGGAAACACCGTTTTCGTCATCAAACGAAATGGCCCGACGCCGGATACTTTTGCCGCCGTCACATAGTCTTTGAGCAATTCGCCTTGCGCCGAGGCGCGCACCAGCCGCACGTAACGCGGTAGATAAATAATTGTCACGGCAACGATGGTATTGGTGAGACTCGGCTCCAAAACTGCCATAATCAAAATCGCCAAAACCAAACTTGGGATAGACACAATCAGGTCCATAATACGCACGACAATGACATCAAAAATGCCGCCGAACCATGCGGTTGATAGGCCAAGAGCCACGCCAACAACCATCGAAACCGACATCACAGACACGCCGATAAACAGCGAAATGCGCGCGCCATACATCAGCCGGGATAGCATATCCCGCCCGACAGCATCGGTCCCCAACAAGAAGCGCGGGTCGCCATTGGCAAACCAGCGCGGCGGCAGTTTGGAGAAACCGCGAAATTGCTCCAGCGGATCATAAGGCGCAATCAGCGGCGCAAACACCGCCACCAAGATAATAACAAGCAACACCCACATGCCGAAAACCGCACCTCGATTTTCGCGGAAATAGCGCCAGAATGAAGCGAGTGGCCCCTCTGGCTGCAAAAGTTCGTGTGCGCTTGCTGCGCTTTTCGCTGTATCAGTTGCCATGACGTATCCTCGGGTTGATGAGGCCGTAGAGCATATCTATCAGCACGTTGACGACGATGACAATGCTCGCAATCAGCATAATACCGCCTTGAAGTGCCGGATAATCCCGCCGCCCGATGGATTCAATCAGCCAGTGCCCGATGCCTGGCCACGAGAAAATGTATTCCGTTAAAACCGCGCCAGCCAAAAGCGTACCCACTTGCAAACCGATCACCGTCACCACAGGAATAAGCGCATTGCGCAGCGCGTGGATTCCAATAACGCGGCGCGGTGATAGACCTTTGGCACGCGCAGTGCGGACATAATCCTCTTCCAAAACTTCAAGCATCGACGAGCGCGTCATGCGCGCAATCACTGCCAGCGGCACAGTTGCCAGCACAATAGATGGCAATATCAAATGCCGCACAGCATCCCAGAATGCCCCCTTCTGTCCGGACCAAAGCGAGTCAAACAACGCAAAACCCGTGACCGGTTGATAGTAATATTTGATGAGATCCACCCGCCCTGAAACCGGCGTCAGGCCAAGCGTGTTGGACATCAGCAAAATTAGCATCAGCCCCCACCAGAAAATCGGCATGGAGTAGCCGGTCAGCGCTGCGCCCATCAGTGCTTGATCGTAGAATGAACCACGCCGCGAGGCGGCAAACACCCCTGCGGCTACACCCAAAACTGTTGCTAAAAACATCGCACACAAGGTCAATTCAAGTGTGGCAGGAAACAGTTTGGCAAACTCTTGCGTGATCGGCGTTTTAGAAACCAGCGACACACCAAAATCGCCGTGCAAAATGTGATTCACATAGTCTAAAAATTGCTTCCAGACCGGCTGATCCAACCCCATTTCGTGGCGCAAAAGTTCCAGCCGTGCCGGATCAATACCGCGCTCACCACGCCGGACCTCAATTGGGTCTCCGGGCACAAGCCGTATCATTGTGAAGGTTATGAACATAAGGGCTATGAAGGTAGGAACCGTCAGTGCCAAACGTTTGAGCAGAAATTTAATCATGGTAACCCCCGCAAAAGATTGAATGAGGGCAGGATCGCTCCTGCCCCCAAGTTTGCGGAATTTATTCTGCTACATCAACGTTTTGGAACTCATGCGCTCCAAGCGGTGAGACCTTGTAACCGGATACGGATTTGCGCATTGGCTCAAACACAGTCGAATGCGCGATGTTCATCCATGCCACATTGTCATGGTGAATTTTCTGCATTTCGACATAGATTTTCGTGCGCTCTGCCTTGTCCGTGAGCGAGCGCGCTTTCATCATATCTTCGTTGAAAGTTTTATCACACCACTTGGACAGGTTTTGTCCCGCTGGCTTGCCATCCTTGTCACAACCGGCAAGGAAGAAGAAGTTATCAGGATCCCCATTGTCGCCGGTCCACCCAAGCAAGCCCATCATGTGCTCGCCTGCTTGTAGCCGCTTGCGATACTCGCCCCACTCATAGGAGACCAGCTTGGCATTAATGCCAACCTTGGCCAAATCCGCTTGCATCATTTCGGCCATGCGTTTGCCATTTGGATTGTACGGACGCTGCACCGGCATATACCACAGATCAGTTTCGAGGCTGGTTACGCCCGCTGCGGCCAGCATTTCCTTAGCCTTGGCAGGATCGTAAGCATAGTCCACCGTGCTGTCGTCATATGACCACATGGTTGGCGGGATAGGGTTCTTGGCGTTCTGGCCGGCGCCCTGATACACTTCCTTCAGGATTGAAGCCTTATCAATTGCCATGGCAACGGCCTGACGCACCTCAACCTTATCAAACGGCGGCTTCAATGTGTTCATCGACAGATAGCCAATATTCAAACCAGCCTGTTCCATCACGTTCACGTCAGCATTGGCCTTCATATCCGGCAAGTCAGCCGGGTTTGGCGCAATCATGATCTGGCATTCATTAGCCTTCAGCTTTGCATAGCGTGCGGTCGGGTCTGGCGTAATGGCAAATACCAAATCATCTACCTTTGGCTTGCCCGCCCAGCCGTCAAACGCCTTATAGCGAATTACGGCGTCTTTTTGATAATCAACAAAGGAGAACGAACCTGTGCCAACCGGAATCTGGTCAAACTGCTCAGGTGTGCCCTTGTCCATCAAAAACTTGGCATATTCAGCCGATTGGACGGTCGCAAAGTCCATCGCCAAATTAGCAATAATTGGCGCGTTCGGCACTTTGAGCTTCATGATGACTGTCAGATCATCTGCACCCTTGCTGATGGAATCAAGCAAGTCCGGCATACCCATGTCGTTAAAATAGTCATAAGCGCCAGCGGAAACCTTGGCATAGGGATGGTCCGGCTTGGACATGCGCTCAAACGACCAGATCACATCTTCAGCCGTGAGATCGCGTGTTGGCGTAAAACCATTAACGCCACTATGCCACTTAACGCCTGCGCGCAGTTTGAACGTAATTGTGAGACCATCGTCAGATACGGTGTAGCTTTCCGCCAACGCCGGTGCTGGATCAGTCGTACCCGGCGTAAACTGCACTAAGCGGTTATAGACCGGACGCGCGGCATCCAGACTTGTTCCCGTCGTGTTGATCGACGGCGTGAAATTCTCCGGCGACCCTTCCGAGCAATAAACCAGAGTTTTAGACCACGCCCCTGATGCCATCACTGACATCATCGCTGTCGCTGCTAAAAGTGTTTTGAATGTTCCCGACATTTGTTTGCCTTTCTTTATGGAACCACGTGCGGAGCCTACCTCACTCCGGACTGGGGAGCATCGAAAACCCTTTATGAGAGATTGGCAAGAGGATATTCCCGCACAAACGCGATTTTTCAACCGTTTGGTCAAATCAACTAAAAATGTCGTGACGGAATAAAATCTCAAATGCCGGAATCTATTGCTTTATAATGCCACTAAGCGCCAAATGCATAAAATTGAATCATGCAGAAATATAAAGAGCGCCCCATGCAGCCTGCGATTTACCCAAGCCTCAAAGGTAAAACAGTTTACGTCACTGGCGGCGCCGGCGGCATTGGCGAGGCTATATCCACCGGCTTTGCGGCACAAGGTGCATCGGTCGGAATTTTGGATATCGATGAGGGCGCGGCATCAGCACTTGCGTCAAAGCTTAGCGCAGCTGGCCAACAGGCTGTCGCTATCACCTGCGATCTTCGCGATGTAGGCTCATTAAGGGCGGCCCTTGGTGCTTTGAAATCCACCATTGGTGCGGCAGATATTCTGGTTAACAACGCCGCCCACGACCAGCGCCACACGTGGCAAGACATGACGCCGGAATATTGGGACGAACGCATGGCCGTAAACCTGCGTCATATGTTCTTTACGATCCAAGCCGTTGCCCCCGATATGATTGCCAAGAACGCCGGATCCATTATCAATTTTTCCTCCACCTCGTGGAAATTGAAGATGGGAACTCTACCCGCCTATACGACAGCGAAAGCAGCCATCCACGGCCTTACGCGCTCATTCATGATGGAGCTTGGCCGCTCTAACATCCGCGTGAACACGGTCTATCCCGGCTGGACCATGACCAAGCGCCAAAAAGAACTATGGTTTAACGAGGACAGCCAAAAAATGCTCGATGAAATGCAAGCCTTGCGCGGGCTCGTCCAGCCGGAAGACGTTGCCAATATGGTACTGTTCCTTGGCGCGGATGATAGCCGTTTTTGCTCGGGCCAAGAATTCACTGTTGATGGCGGATGGATCTGATTATGGCGACTGAATTTACCCCATTATTGTCACTCACGGGTGGCATCCTTATCGGGCTTTCAGCAGTGCTACTTATGTGGCTTAACGGTCGTATCGTGGGAATGACAGGCATACTCGCTGGCGTTTTGCCGCCACCACAAAGTGACTGGCATTGGCGCGCGGCGTTCCTCGTTGGCGCCATCATCGCCCCGATGGTCTGGATCGGCATCGGCAACAAGATTGATTTTGCCGTGCCGGTTTCTAACGCCTATTTAGCGCTCGGCGGTTTAATCGTCGGTGTCGGCGTTACGTTCGGTGGGGGTTGCACGTCCGGTCATGGCGTCTGCGGCATGGCAAGGCTGTCACCGCGCTCAATCGTGGCAACAATTGTGTTTATGCTCACGACCTTCGCAACAGTATTCGTCCTCAGGCATTTGGTGTGAAAAACATGAAAAATCTTTCAGCACTGCTTGCCGGACTTGTCTTCGGCCTCGGCATCGCCGTATCCGGCATGGCAAACCCTGCAAAAGTCATCAATTTTTTCGACATTGCCGGAACCTTCGACCCAAGTCTCCTTGTCGTCATGGCCAGTGCATTGGTGACAACGTTTATCGGTTACCGGCTGGTGATCGGCGTGAATTCCAAACCACTGTTTGAACCAAAATTCTCGCTGCCGACAAAAACCAAAATCGACTGCCAGCTTGTCGGCGGCTCGATATTATTTGGCATTGGTTGGGGCATCGCCGGTTTTTGCCCCGGTGGCGCCATTCCCACTATTGGCTTCGGTGGTCAGCCAACGGCGATATTTGTCATCACAATGATAGTTGGCCTTTTCATCGGCCGCACTATTAAAAAAGCCCTGTAAAAACGTAAACTTATTCAAACACTATCGTCGGGCCAACCTTGCCGTCAGCCTTGCCCGCCAGCACGCCAGCCCACACCTTGGTGGCAATATCGCGATAAATTTTCGCGTGCGGGCCATTGGGCTGGGTCGCCACCAGAGGCGTTCCATTGTCCGAGTTTTCGCGCAGCGCCATATCCAGTGGCACTTCGCCCAAAAACGGCACACCGATGCGTATGGCCTCAGCCTTCGCGCCGCCATGGCCGAAAATGTCATAGCGGTTACCGGTATCCGGCGCGATAAAATAGCTCATGTTTTCAACAATGCCGAGCAGCGGCACATCAACCTTGCGGAACATGCCAATGCCCTTGCGCGCATCAATCAGCGCCAAGTCCTGCGGCGTGGAAACAATCACCGCGCCCGCCAGTGGTACTTGCTGCGCCATTGTCAGCTGCGCATCTCCGGTGCCGGGCGGCATATCCACGACCATCACATCAAGATCGCCCCAGTTAACTTCGCGCAGCATTTGCGTCAGCGCCGACATCACCATTGGCCCGCGCCAGATCATCGGCGTTTCTTCATCGACCAGAAAACCCATCGACATCGCCTTAATGCCGTAGTTTTCCATCGGCTGCATAATGCGTCCGTCAGTGGTTTGCGGACGACCTTTAATACCAAGAAGTCGCGGCATAGACGGCCCGTAAATATCGGCGTCCAATATGCCGACGCGCAAGCCATTGGCTTTCAACGCCAGCGCCAAATTCACTGCCGTCGTAGATTTGCCAACGCCGCCCTTGCCAGACGCTACCGCGATAATCGCACCCACGCCGGGTACTCCCTGTCGCGACGGCGCACGGCCATGGCTGTGCGGCGCGGCGGGCTTGGCGGGCGCGCCTGCACTGGCTTTCTTCTCTGCTGTCAATGCGGCTACTGCACTCTCAACACCGGGAATGGCGCGTACAACTTTTTCGGCCGCCACCCGCAACGATTCCAATTCCTGCGCCCGCTCGGCGGGCACAGTGACTGAGAAGAACACCTTCCCGTTAGCCACAAAAATGCCAGAGACTAAACCCAACGAAACAATATTGCCCTGTCCGTCGGGACCAGTAACGCTCTTCAAAGCCTCAAGCACGGTGTGCTGCGATACGTCAGTCATTTGTTTTCATTCCAATATCAAACCACAAGCAACTAAGTGGTCACTTGGCAAGTCTCGTACAAGGCAGATAACATGGTGGCGCACACTATTGAAAGGATAACATGTCGCAAGATCAGGACGAGCAGCAGAAAATTGATCCAATACGGCAAACATCGCCGGAAGCGATCCGGCTTGCCAAGACGCTGATACGCATCGCGTCATATGGCGCTCTGGCCGTGCTGGATCAGGCAACCGGCTTCCCGCTAGCCAGCCGCGTTGCCGTGGCGACCGATAGCGCCGGAGCCCCTGTCATTCTCATTTCCAGCCTGTCCGCGCACTCAAAGGCGCTGATGGCAGATTGTCGATGTTCACTCTTGCTTGGTGAGCCCGGCAAAGGCGATCCGGTCGCCCATCCGCGCATTACATTGATATGCAAGGCGCAATGGCTGGAAGCTGGCACTCCTGAGACCAGCTACATTCGGGAGCGCTATTTGCGTCGCCAGCCAAAGGCCAGCCTATACGCCGGTTTTGGAGACTTCTCATTTGTCCGTCTCCAGCCCCTGCGTGCCAACCTCAATGGCGGCTTCGGCAAAGCCTATACGCTGTGCCAGAATGATCTGACCGCAACAACCGCCAAATCTGAGCCTGCAAGTTTTCAAAGTGTAAATCAGAAAGAGGCAGCGCTCATCAGCGCAATTAATCAGAGTTGCGCTAGCTTAGTAGCAGCAGTTGGAAAACGCGAGTTTCCGGCTATCAAGACCAAATGGACAGTAATTGGCTTGGATGAAGACGGCTTCGACCTGATGTCGAATGGCGCATTTATCCGCATTTGGTTAGACGACTTAGAGCCAAGTAAAATATCGCTAATCAAGCAGATTCAATGGGTTAGCAGTCACTAACTCTTATCTTTTAATTTGTGAACACACTGTTCACACCCCTGTCGGGCTTTTTGCAAACATTAGCTTTTCATTCGTAATTGCATCGTTACAGTATGTTTCATATGGGGAATAATTGTACGCGGTTTAAGCAATTATCGGGCACGGCGAAAGGGCAAACTATGTCGCCAGATGAATTATCTATGAAGACTGGCCCGGCGGTAAAGCTGCTGGGTGCGCTGGCGAATGAAAAGCGTTTGATGATTATGAGCTACCTTTTCGAGGGTGAAAAATCAGTCAACACATTAGCAGCGAAAGTTAAACTGAGCCAATCTGCGCTTTCGCAGCATCTTGCGAAACTGCGCGCCCTCGGGCTGGTGCAAACCCGGCGCGATGGCCAGACTATATATTATAAATCGCAGTCCAAGGAAGCCATGGCTGTCGTGAATTCGCTATTCCCCACGCACGGCGTGGCATAAGTTGCGCAAATCTAGTATTTCACTTTACAAGACCTCATGCTCATTACAATTGACGATCCGGCGGACGTTCGCCTAAGCGCATATCGGGACATCCGCGAGCGGGACATGGTCGGCCGTGAAGGCCGTTTTGTCGCTGAGGGCAAAGTTGTTATCTCGGTGCTTTTAAATGCGCCGCGCTTTCAAACTGAATCCATTTTAGTGTCCGAAAACCGGCTGAATGGCGTTGCTGCGATGCTTGAGGGCGCGCCAGCGTCGCTGCCAGTCTATGTCGCCAGCGAAGCCGTGCTCAGCGAGATCGCAGGCTTCCATGTCCATCGCGGTGTGTTGGCAATTGGCAAATCCCGCCCGCAGCCCGCACTAGGCAGCTTCCTTGATACATTAGGCAGTGACGCGCTCGTTGTGCTGTTGTCGGATATATCCAATCACGATAATGTTGGCTCCATTTTTCGCAATGCCGCAGCGTTCGAAGCCGATGCCGTCATATTGGACGAAACGTGTTGCGATCCTCTCTACCGCAAGTCTGTGCGCGTTTCTGTGGGCGCTGCCCTCAAAGTGCCATTCTTTCGCGGCGGCGCACTCGGCGCGATTTTAGACGCGCTTAAACACCACAACTTTGGCATTGCCGCACTGTCGCCTCAGGGGCAAAAGCCAGTCTCGCAAATGAAATTTGGCGGCCGCCGAGCGTTGCTGCTCGGCAGCGAGGGCCATGGCCTGCCAGGCCCCGTCATGCAGCGGCTCGAAACATGGACCATTCCCATGTCATTCGCATTTGATAGCTTAAATGTCGCCACTGCCTCAGGCATTGCGCTGTTCCATGCCAGCAAGTTCGGCAGAAATTAGTTTCTGCGCGCCGCCTGCTGCAATGCTTTGATACGATTAGCCAGACTTATCGGCACTTCATCGTCACCGATGTTTGGCGCCCGAGCGTTAGCAACTTTGGCCTCAAGCAAAGCTGGTATTGGCGAAGTGCTACCTTCAATCTCAGCCGACATAGCCACGAATTTAGCTGTGATATCATGCATTTGTTCGCGCAAATCCGACTCAGAAAGTTTAGTGGTGGACGAACCGTTAAGGTTGGCAGTTATAAGCGCAAGCTGCCGCTCCAGAGATTTTTTATCAGAGGTAAGTTGTGCCACCTGCGCGGCAAGCTGCACGCGCTCTTCTTCGTTTTTCTTCATGGTCTTTTCAATCCCGCCAATATTGGCAATCGTCGCCATTTTGCCAATCCGCTCAGACAGACCTGAATTTTGATTTTCGAGGCTTGCCCGGTGCCTCTCCGTCACATTCAGCTTTTTCACAATTTCAGCGCGTTCTTTTGTTAGCTGCTTTGAACTGTCGCGCAACCGCACCAATTCGCGCTCACGGCGTTCGAGCTTTTCATCTCGGTCGGTCAGTTGGGTAACAAGGCGATCATGTTTTTTCTCAAGGTCAGCAACTTTGCGCCGGTCAGCCCGTGCCGCCTCCTGCCCCGCACGAAGCTCATTGGATGTCGCGCGTAGTTTTTGCTCCACTGTGTGCCGCACCTGCCGGATCTCAGTAACCTGCCCTGCAAGTTGTTCGTTGGCAGTCGATTGCGCCGCCAACTCAATGCGCCGGCTATCAGCCTCAATCGTTAAATTGCGGATTGAGTGCTCACGCTCTTCAACATCACGCAGCCGTGCCTCGATCAGCAACTCCAGCTCAGAGCGCTTGGTCTCCAGCGTTGCCACTTCAATGGCACGTTGCTGCAATGTCGCATTCATGTCGCCAGCTTGCGATTGCAGCTCGTCAATATTTTTGCTGAGCTGCTCCCGCTCTTTGGCCATCAACGCCAGTTTTTGGTTCACCCTCGTTACTTCTATCTGCTGCGTGACAACCTTCTCTTTGAGCGATTTGACATTGATTTCGAGCTTGCGTGTCGAAAGCGCAAATTCCGCGCGCTGTTGATCCTTGTCGGCCTGCACCTCATTAAGCGTCAGCGGAACGGAAGCCTCAATGCGCTTTTTGGTAAGATGCACCGCGCGCTGCCAAATGGCAGGCGCAAACAAGAACGCCAAAAACGCGGCGGCCAAAAACCCGAGAGCAAACAACAGAACTGACTGTACCAACGCGATCTTCCTGAAAATAGCCACTAATGGCCGACCTATTTTGGTTGCTCTATTTTGACACGTTCCAGCCGCGATTGAAATCCCCGAAACAAGCCTTGGTTACCTTGCGGGAGCCAGTATCGCAGGGCTCCCGGTTTTTCGCTCAAAAATCGCTGCTTTAGTCAAATAAAGTGATTTTTTGAAAACCGTAGCACAGCGGACATCAAGTCCGTGAGCAACGAAAGCGCAAGAAAATTGCTTTAGTTGGCAACCGCAGTAGATTTTTCAGCCAAAAACTTAGAATGGATTCCACGTCGGTTGCTGCGTCACCTTGAGGTAGCCAACGTTTACGCCCAACCGCGCGCCAACACCTGTGTGAACCGGCACAAGCAGTACATCTCCGCGTTTCAACACATGAAAGCCGACGCCTGCAAGGAAGTAAGCGGAACCGGATACGCCGCCAAACCTCGTTTCCATTTGTGAAACATCGCCCAAATTATACACCAGCATCATTGTGCGATTACCGGACCCACCGAAATCCCAGCCGATGGAGGGACCTTGCCAGTAGAGCTTATGATCGCCCGCATTTTTTGTATAAAGCGTGCCCTCGCCATAAGTCAGCCCGCCTACAAAAGCACCGCTACCCTCTTGGCCCAAAACATAGCCATTGGGCAGACCGTAGTTTGAAAAAATCTTTTCAATAACAGTGGCAAGACCGCCAGATGTTGAGCCGAAAAAATTATTTCCGGAATCAACAATTTCCTGCATCGTATAGCCGTTTTCAGCCCTCGCAGGCACGACCAGCGCGGACAGCGCCATAACTAGCGACAGTAACAACATGCGCAATGTGGTGATAAACGGCATAGCAACCTCAACAAATGTTTTGTGGTTTCGAGCCAGCCGATTGACGTTCCTGTCGGGCGCACGCGGATCTAACGTCCGTTTTACAAACCCAATTGAGAACCGACCATAGTCCCGATTCCTTGCACTAACCTTAAAAATACAAAATGACCGTATTAGGGCGGCATCACGAAGCACCGTGCACTTAATGGCGGTCTGCAACATCAGCCAACTACGACCAAACAGATAACGGCGAGAGCGATATTGCTCGCCGTCCATCCAAGTCTTCGATGAATGACGTCCATCGTTCGCGTCCCATGCGAATTGAGCAGTAACCAGCAGCCATCGCCGAGAAGGCTGTTAAGACTGACGCAAGGTCATCTATAAATCCAGCGGCGAGGGTAGGCACGTTTTTTCCGTACGCTAAGTAAATCGCATCGCGATAATTCGCCTTCCCCCGATATCGGGAGGCTTGATGCAAAAATGCAATACTTTTCCTGGCAAATGCATCGTCTCGTAGAGTTTGAGCAGCCTTGGTTCGGAAATTATCGACGCCCAGCGCCTTAAATTCTTTCGACCCACGAACCCGCTGTTCGAGATTCCATTGCTCCCACTTTGCAGTTCCAGAAAGGTATTCTGCGTGGCACCCCCATGCTTCATCGGTGGTGGTCGGGACAGTGGTCAGCGAATGGCTACCTCGGGATCGAGGCATTTTGCGATCTTCTGTGACTTTGCTTGCTATCAAACTGCTAATCCGATCCCCGAAAGGCTCCATTGCTAACTTTGCTTGAGTGATCTGCCGATCCCATTGAAGAGCCGTTGTGGTGTGTGTTTCTGGAAATGAGCCATCCGCGGCCGCGATCATTGCTGAGGCAGCACCATAAACGCCGTAGTACCACGTCACTATACCTACGCGGGCGACGTCAGCTTTGTTTGGCACAAGCGCTAGACCCTGCAGAGCCGATATCTGATTTAAAGAGAATAGCAGCTGCTCAAGAACCGAATTGAGTTGGGGTTCGGTCAAATCTTTGCGTTGGACCTTATGGTAAAAAGCTTTAGCAGTTTTGAAATCCAAATTCTTGACCAAAATGGCTTCCGCACGCATCCAGTTCAGCGTCGAAGAAAGGGCAAATACAGCCTCTGGAGTCTCGCTTGCTGTTACTGTTATCGTGCCGTATTTTTTAATACGTTGATAAAGCGATGTCATGAAATTCCTAACCTGCTAGTATACATCTCGAATGCGGATTATGACAATAATCCGTCTCTCAGATTACGGCAACGATTGGCGGATTTTCTAGCTACACTTAAGGGAATTTAAAAGACAAAACTTCTTTTAGTTGAATGCTCGCATTCATTTCTTTCGCCACAAAAAATGCCGTGAGGGACTCCCTCAAAGGCCGCCACTCCACTGATATATAACTGTGTTTATATTCCATCCGCTCGCTAGTGCCGTCGTTCACTTGCGCAACGTCCGAGACGATGGCGAATAGATAGCGTCTGCAATTTTGTAGCAAGCATCAGCTTCAACTCCACTGCGCAGTAGTCTGAGAGTTGACTGAAGAGTTGTTCTGCAATGCTCATCAAAGAAAATGCCGCGAGGGATGAGATCGCAATAAATTAGACTGAACCACTAACTCGACCCATACTTTATTGCGGGCTTAACAATCCCATTGTATCCAACAAACAGAAAATTTGACTGATTCGCGGCTGCAAATGGCCAAGTGATGACGCGAGCACTATGCTTCGCCAAACAAAGAAGAGCAATTTATATGCAATTCAATCTTACCGCAGCCGATTTAGCCGCCCTTTTGTGCAGCAAAGTTTGTCACGATGTCATCTCACCCGTTGGCGCCATTAACAATGGCCTTGAACTCTTGGAAGAAGGCGGCGCGGACGAAGATGCCATGAACCTTATCAAGACAAGCGCCCGCACGGCATCGTCCCGCCTGCAATTTGCCCGCATCGCCTTTGGCGCGGCAGGCTCCGCCGGTGTGCAGATTGATACCGGCGAGGCAGCGCAAGTTGCCACTCAGTTCATGAGGAGCGAAAAGGCCGAACTGACATGGGAAGGTCCGCGCATTCTGCTGCCAAAAAACAAGGTAAAGTTGCTGCTAAACCTGATGATTATTGCTAACGGCTCAATACCGCGCGGCGGAAAGCTGAATGTCAAAATCGAAGAATTAGAGTCCGGCCCGCGCTTTGTAATAAGCACATCCGGAACGATGTTGCGCGTACCGCCAAAATTTTTAGAACTTCATTCATCAGGCACGCCGGCAGAGCTGATTGATGCGCATTCCATACAAGCCTATTACACATTGCTTTTGGCAAACGAATCCAAAATGGAAATCAGCATCGTCGCAACCGCAGAAGAGATTCAGTTTTCGGCGATAAATATAGCTTGAAATACTAAATTAGCGACTTATTAACCATGAGCATTTCCGGTCCGTTCACCAAAAGCAGCTAGCTTGGAACTATAACATCGCCTAATTCGGGCGAAGTGCCCGGGAGTTCGCAATTGTGAAAAGCTGTCTTATTGTTGAAGATTCAGCCGTAATTCGCAAAGTTGCCAAGCGCATTCTTTCAGGCGTTCCCTATGCCATTATGGAAGCTGAAACCGGCAGTGGTGCACTGGCAAAAATGCGCGGCAATATGCCTGATGTGATTATGCTTGATTATGCCTTGCCGGATATGACGGCAATCGAGTTTATCGAAACAGTAAAGCGCCGCTCGCCAACCAAAATGCCGACGATCCTGTTATGCACCAGCCAATTTGACATCGTACGCATCATGAAAGCCAAGCGCGCAGGCGCATCCGGCTATGTGCTAAAACCCTTCACCCGCGAAACCCTGCTCACCAGCTTCCAAAACCAAGTCGTGGAGACTGAGGCCGCTTGATAGACGACGGAAATTGATCGAATACATTTATACTAGCGCTACTTTTAAGTGGGTTTTTTGTGCGCCAATTGCAAGAAACCCGTAAAATTTCCAACAAAAAACCCGATCTCACGACCGGGTTCCTTAAACTCGCTGTCTCAAAAATTAAGTTTAGTGAGCCAAATGGGGTGGTTTCCTGAGAACCGGAGCGGAATGTACTTAAGTACATGAGCACCGGAAGCGGAAGGAAACCGCGCTAGTTGGCCACTAAAGTGGATTTCCTACGCGCTCTCGCGGTATTCTGTGTGTTCCGGCTCGCGCAACACATAGCCACGGCCCCAGACGGTTTCGATGTAATCTTCGCCGCCGGATGCTGAATCCAGCTTCTTGCGCAGCTTACAAATAAACACGTCAATGATTTTCAGTTCAGGCTCATCCATACCGCCGTAAAGGTGGTTGAGGAACATTTCCTTGGTGAGCGTGGTGCCCTTGCGAAGCGACAAGAGTTCCAGCATCTGATATTCTTTGCCGGTGAGATGGACGCGCTGACCGCCGACTTCAACAGTCTTGGCATCCAAATTAACCACCAGATTGCCAGTGTTGATAACCGATTGGGCATGGCCCTTGGAACGGCGAACGATGGCATGAATACGGGCAACCAACTCATCCTTATGGAAAGGCTTGGTCATGTAATCATCCGCGCCAAAACCGAGGCCGCGCACCTTGTCTTCAATGCCCGCCATACCGGAGAGAATAAGAATTGGTGTCTTAACCTTTGAAAGGCGCAACGTGCGCAGCACTTCATAACCGGACATGTCCGGCAGGTTCAAATCAAGCAAAATAATATCGTAGTCGTACAATTTACCCAAGTCCACACCCTCTTCCCCAAGATCGGTGGTGTAAACATTAAAACTCTCGGATTTCAGCATCAACTCGATGCTTTGAGCCGTTGCACTGTCATCTTCAATCAGCAGAACGCGCATCTCTTAGTCCCCTTATCCGCCGCCGCTTGTGGGAAGCCCCCTGGCCGCGAAGCATTTAATCAATACTTCACACATTGCCAAAGAATGGTTAACAAATTCTAATTCCGTTTTGCAAGTCTTGTTAGCCATTATTTAGCAACCACCTGCATTATAATGAATCCACTCGATTTTTCGGCAAACACTTCTCCTCATGTTTTACATGAGAAAAACAGCCCAACCGATTCAATCGAATCAATTCTAAGACCTCGGCTTGGATGCAAATCAGTCAATTATGATTTACCTCGTCTTAAGTCCTAACGCGTATGATTAATGATGCGCGTAAACGAAAGGTTACCGGGACGCTAAAAAAATGAAAAAATTTATCTTTTCTCAACAATAGTGACCCGAATCTTTATTTTGCAGCACCAGTGGTGTGTTTCGCCGCTGTTTTGAGTAAGCGTACCAGGAGTAACCAGTATGAAGTCACGCGACAGCCTTGTTCGGCTCAAACTTTTCCAAGTCACCGAAAAGCGCCGCCAGTTGCTACAGCTCGATATGATGATTGCCGAATTCGACCGCATGGCGGCAGATTTGGACGGACAGGTTGCTTTTGAAGAGCGCAAGTCCGGCATCACCGACCAAACCCACTTCGCCTATCCCACCTTTGCCAAGGCCGCCCGCCAGCGCCGCGAAAACCTGCTCGTCTCGCAACGCGATCTAAAAGGCCAACGTGAAGGCGCAGCCGCCACGCTCGATGAAGCCGAAGCCGAACTCAAAAAAGCCGAAATGCTGGAGAACCGCGATGGCCGCGGCAAAGAAATCATCAGCGAACCAGCCCCAAAAATCGCCGCCTACGGCTGATATTGATAGCCACGGCGGCAGGCATTTTTGCGTTCTGCGCCTCAGCATCTGGCTTTTTCGGCACAGCACGGATCTGCGCAGCGATAGCGATTTTAAGTGCGGTGGCGGTGCTGGCGCTGGAGATGAGGAAGTAGAAAGTCCCCTCTCCGTCAGCTTCGCTGACACCTCTCCCCATAAATGGGGCGAGGTTAAACGCACCATCGCGGCTTTAACCTCGCCCCGCGTGCGGGGAGAGGTGGCACGGGCAAAGCCCGTGACGGAGAGTGGCTTTCTCCGACCTAATTACCTACCCCGAATCCCCGCAGCCTCTCTTGCCAGCTTCTCAATCCCCACCCAGTCGCCCGCATCCAGCGCCGCCTTGGGCGAGATCCACGAACCACCCACACAAACAACATTTGGCAAAGACAAATAATCCATAGCGTTCTTCAGCGTAATACCGCCCGTGGGGCAGAATACCGCGCCCGACAAGGGTGACGAGAATGATTTCAGCATCGCAGCACCGCCCGCCTGCTCGGCAGGGAAAAACTTCAACACGCTATAGCCATGGTCAAACATATCCATCACTTCGCTCGGCGTAATCGCGCCCGGCAGCAGTGGCACATCACTATCGCTTGCGGCCTTTCGCAAATCCTTGGTGCAGCCGGGCGAGACGATAAATTTCGATCCAGCCTTCGCCGCCTTTTCAAATTGCTTGGGGTCCAAAATCGTGCCCGCACCAACAATGCAGCCCTCAACTTCGCCCGCAACCCGCTTGATAGCCTCCAGCGCATCCTTGGTGCGCAGCGTAATCTCAATGGCCGGCAGCCCCCCCGCCACCAAAGCCCGCGCCAGCGGCACAGCGTGAGCAATATCCTCAATCACCAACACCGGCATAACCGGCTGACCTTTGAGAACCTTGAGCAGTTTTTCAGATTTTTGCATGGGAGAAACTCCAATTTGGGAACATGCCGCAACGTCTAAACTTATCGGGCGATTTTGTCTAATCAGAAAATTCAATCGATTTAGATTACGATGGTTTTAACCTCGCCCGCCTTGCGGGAGAGGTGTCGCGGGCAAAGCCCGTGACGGAGAGGGCATTTCTTGACTGCTCCCCTGATTTCCCAAACCACCCGCACCATCGTCATACTCGGCCACCGGGCCGAGTATCCAGACAGCGCCAATCTTTGAGAGCGGGGCTC
>JAYSWX010000075.1:0-54420 GCA_043717855.1 Phyllobacterium sp. | reverse complement strand
TCATAAATGCGGCCACGGCCGGGTTTTTTAGTGTCTGTCATGATGGTCTCCCGAAATTTTATTTTGTTAGACTACACCGGCGGGGAGAAAATAGAAGGCGGAATCGCCAGCGCTATCGCGATTGATTGGAATTTCATCCCCGTGAATGCCACCTATTTGAAATGGTATTCTTTAAGCGCGCATCGCGATAGCAACGGCAGCTGCACCCAAAAAACCGGCCGCCACGCGGCTAATGCGCTTTAACGCCTTGGGTGTTTGCAACAGCGCCCGTGTGCGCGTAGCCAGCGCCAGATAGGGCAGCAGAATTACCAGCAATATGGCCGCTGTCAGTGCAACCAAAATCGCATAATCTTGGAATGTGACGGTGTTAAGATCAACGATAGCGGGCAGCAGCGCCAGATAAAACACCATGACTTTCGGGTTGCCAAGCGTCACCATTAGTCCCGATAAGAACGATGCCAAGGGCCCGTCTGCGCGCCTCGCCTCAACCTTTTCAATACCGACACCGCTGGTCCAAAACTTAAACGCCAGAAACGCCAGATAGGCCGCGCCGGCATATTTTAGCACCATAAAAACAATGCCGAAACTCTTGGCAATAAAAGCAAGTCCCATAACGGCGGCAGTCAAATAAACCAGATCACCCAGCGCGATGCCCAGCGCCATTGGCAACGTCGCGCGAAAGCCGGAGCCAAGGCCTCTCGCCACAAGCGCCACGACGCCCGGCCCGGGCACGGCAACTGCCAAAGCCAGCGCGGCGCAATAGGTGATGAAGCCGGTGAGTGTCATTTATGCGATCCTGTTTCGCAGGAATTTGGCACGGGAGCGGGGCATTGAGAAGGGGCCAAGAACGCAACTCCACCCATTTCAACATCATGAGTGGAACGGCAGCGCAAGAACTTTCAAATATTCGTTGTGGCGGGGCAGTCCGGCATTTGCTGAAACGCCAAGTTTTTCCGGCGCGATGCCGGGACGATAAACAAAGGTGCCAAACAGCACATCGAATATCGAAAGGGTTGCGCCGTAATTCTTAGCCTCTTCTATATCGGCGCTGTGATGATAACGATGCAATTCTGTTCCCACAAAAATATAGTTCATCCAGCCCATGCGGACGTCCACATTGAAGTGGCTGATAAGGCCGTGCATGGAATTTATCATCAAAAATAGTGTGACGACGCGCTGGTCATATCCGGCAATCCAAATCGGCAGCGTCATGGCAATTGCCTGGATGAACACTGCATTAAGCGGGTGAAACACCGCGTGCATCACCACATAAACCTTTTCCGGCAAGTGATGGGCAGCATGAACTTTCCATAGGAACTTGCCTGCCGGTCCCGGTGCCTCGTGCATGGCGCGGTGAATTGAATAGTTGAGCGCTTCAAATATTAGCAGGCACGACACGAGTTGAAGCCAGAGTGGCCACTCGTGGGCCGGACCAACGCGGTTTTTGGCCAAGGATATTGTCAGCAATACCAGACCCGCGTTCAGCGCACTCAAAAATAAAATGTTGGTGGCGATAAACTTGATATCAGCCTTGAACGAAGCCCATGTCATTTGCCATCGCATTTCATAGGGCAACAAGCGCTCGATTAGCGTATAAAAGACAACGAGGAACAGTGTCATCATCGCCCATGCCTGCTGTAAGCCGAGTGTGCCGTTGAGCGCCAACCCAAACGCGATGGCAATGAAACCCCAAGAAAGCGGGTAAATCATCCACGCGGCAATGCCACGTAACTTCGTATATTTTTGAATCATTTTGTGTCCAAACTCCGTTATTCTATCGGACACAGTGTCTATTATGTTTTAAGCCAGCGCTCGGACACTTCGCGGCTTTGTGTATGAAACAGGAAAATTGATATGGAAACCGGTGTGCGACCATCTGACGACCCGCGGCTTATCCAATCGCGGGCAAAGCTAAGCGCGGCACTGATTGAGCTGATATTGGAGCACGGCTGGGAAGCCATCGGCGTGAGGGAATTATGCCAACGGGCGCGCGTTGCCCGATCCACCTTCTATCTTCATTTCAACAATAAGGAAGAATTGCTGGAAACCGGGTTCAACGGTTTGCGGGACTTGGTGCGCAGTTCGGCGTCTAAAAACAGCTTGCGCGACACAGGTCAGTTTGGATTTGTGGACGCCATCGCAGCGCACATATTTGATAACCGTAAACTGTTTCTGGCCTTGGTTAGCGGCAATGGCGGCGGCATCGTGCGGGAAAAATTCCGCAGCTTGCTGGCCACACTGATTGAAGAGGAACTGCGTGCCTGCGGGAAAAGTGATGCGCCGCTGACTCATTTTCTGTCCGGCGGTTTTGTTTCCATGGCAGCATTTATGATGGCAAAGAGCGCGTCCAGTAGCGCCACATTTTGTGAGCGATTTCATGAGCTTGCGCGCGCCATGCTGAAATGAATCACCGGATATGTCAGCGACTGTTAAACAAAACCGCCCGAAGCATGACCCTCGGGCGGTCGATCAATTGCGATACTATTTAGTTGGCGGACGCCAGTTTCTTGAACGCGGGGAACGGTCCGATGTAGCCGACCGTCGCACGCTTATCATCCGGGCTTTGCGCCTTGTCTTCATCCGTTTCACCATAAGGATGCTGCACAACCGTCATCAGATAGGCAAAGCCGTTTATATCCGGATACCAGTCAACAGAGGTGTTTTCTGCGCCATAAGGCGATGTGGTGATGCGCGTCATTGCTTTGGTGTCAGCGTTGACAGACCAGGTTGCGTCGTTCTGATGGCCTGTGCCGGTATCTTCGCCGATAAGCAACGTATTGTATCCGGGAATGAACGTCAGGTTATCCGGATTGGCGATGCCATCGATATTGCATGTCTGGCCGGCATACGGGCCATCCTTCACATCAACAGGTTCACCGGCCACAAATGCTGTGGCTGATGTGACTGTGAATGACGCATCCATCGGCAATTCATAAACTGCACCACAGGTGTTCTTAGCCAACTTCACGTCATTGCGGCCGCCCAGATCATACTTATTGTCTTTGATCGCATCTTCCATGCCGTTGGAAATTTCGCTCATGGCCATGAACAAGCGCTTGCCGGTTGGGTCAAAAGCCAAGCCTTCCATTTTGCGGAACTCGGTTGTCGCGCCAAGCATGGAAGCATAGCGGCGGGTCTCAAGACGCGAGGCTGCCATTTCCATCCCGGGTTTCACCCTCAGGCATTCCGAACGGGCTTCCGCATTGGTGGACAGGAAGCCTTCGGGACACGTGCCATCATCATTAAACTTGGCACTATCGAAAATGCTGGAGAATGTAATGCCCAATTTCAGCATTGATCCAATTTCGGTGTCTGTGCCATGGCCCAATTCCACCCATGAAATAGCGGCAGCACCGCCATTGTCAGCAGATGTTTGCGTCCACTTGGCGGCATAAAGCATACCAGCAGAAAGGTCATTTTCCTTGTCGGCTACAAAGCGATAGAAACCGGTGTTGACGCCATCATCTGAAATATAGGCTGTCTTATTGTCAGGCATGACCTTGGCAAGTTCCAGCGCAACGCGGCCCATGGCGTAATGCTTGGCAACGCTTGCCTCGCCCTTATCGCTCACCGTAACTTCTGTTGGGAAGCCGTATTTGTAAGGTTGAAATGCGGATTTGAAGGCGGCAATCGGCGCGATGCTTGCGTCCACACCATTATAGGCTGCCATTGACAGCATGTCTTCATCCAAATCACCATAGGTGACAGCCGCCTCAAATGCACGGGCATCAGATGGATATTCTTCCGATCCCAAATGGGTGTTCCACGGCGTTACCGAGCCCGCACACGGGTTCCACAACCCGCCCACAGACGAAAAATCAATCGGCTTGGTGGAAATTGCAGTCAGCTTGCCGTCTTGATCCTGATTAAGCTCGGACAAATACATAGCGCCCGGACGGGCTTCAAAATGCGTTACAGAAAATAGTTTGCCATTGATCGGCAACAGCGATGTGTAATCCGCATCATCGGATACCAGTGCTGCTCCGCCTTCGCCAAACATCTGTTTACCGGCGGCGTTGGTTTGTCCGCCAAACAAGCCGTCACCGATTTTCTGGCCGGAGCGGGAAATGACATTCCAACCGATGATATGATCTGCGCCATCAATTTTAACGCTTGTGGACGTGCTAATAAGGCGCTTGGCGGCATCGTCAGTCGGCGCTGCTATACCCGTAAAGGCGATGTCGCCTGCAAAGCTGAGTGTGGACATGACAGTCAAGCACGTAGCGGTGAGAAGTGAGAGTTTGAGCGATTTCATGGGCGTGTCCTTTCGGGAGAAACAAGACAATGCGGCGGTAAAATCCGCGCCGCTACCAATAATGAATGCCCGTTTTGTTACATTAGTGTGACAAAACGTCGACAATTCAACGCAAAATATTGAATAGTAAGCCGTCTAATATAAATATGCGCATTGATAATTTTGTTCAAAAAAGCTTTGGCGACGAGAATTTCTTGTAATCATAGTCCCGTAGAGCCAAACCCGCCGGTACCGCGTTCAGTTGCCGTGAGCTTTGAAATCTCAATAATCTCCACCCGCGCAACTGGCGCAATGACCAACTGCGCGATGCGCATACCGCGCATGATGGTGAATGGCTCGGTTCCTAAGTTGATCAAAATGACCTTCACCTCACCGCGATAATCCCAATCGATAGTGCCGGGCGAATTGAGGCACGTAATGCCGTGCTTTAGCGCGAGTCCCGAGCGCGGGCGCACTTGGCCTTCAAAGCCCTCTGGAATTTCCAGCACGAGGCCAGTGGGAATAGCCAGCCGCGCGTCAGGCTGCAAAATCAAATCGTCAGAAACTGCCGCGCGCAAATCCATCCCCGCAGCACCTGCGGTTTCGTAAGCTGGCAAGGCGAGATCAGCGGCGTGGGGAAGGCGAAGTATGGAGAGTTTGGTCATGGATGTCTTTTAGTGAAGATGGAGGAATGTTCAAGGATGAGGACGGATCATTCGCTTCGCCGCACTTTGCGTCCTAACATTATGAGTAGGCAATACATGCTGGAATATCCGCCTCATCCAGTTCTGGAAAGTCAGCCAAAATTTCCGCTTGGCTCATGCCGGAAGCCAAATAGTCGAGCACATCGTAGACCGTAATTCGCGTATCGCGAATGCAGGGTTTGCCTTAGCGACGCGCAGGATCAATTGTTATGTGCTTTGCAATATCCATATTTTATTTTCGCTCAAAGCCTCCACGAGGTCAAGCGTGACGTCTGCCTTTCAAACCCTTACAGATTGTGATTGGAAACTTAGCGAACTGCGCCCTAGGTTTTCAATCACAATAGGAGAATCCCATGAGCCATATCGCCATCACACCCCAGTCCGGCAAAGTCACCGTCATTTATAAAGGCGCGGTTGTCGCTGAAAGCACCAAGGCGCTGTCCCTTAAAGAAGGCTCTTATCCGGCCACGATTTATGTGCCACGGGCAGATTTGCGGGCTGAATACTTCCTTGAGACGGACCACAAAACAGTCTGCCCACACAAGGGCACGGCGCGCTATTGGTCACTGAACAGCAAGGATGGCGAAGCTTCCAATGCCGTGTGGGGTTATGATAACCCGAAAGCGGACGTTGCCGCGATTGATCAGCATGTCGCTTTTTATCCGAGCCAAGTGGAAATTCGCGTCGAATAGTGCTCATCCAAGTCCAATCGACATGAGGTGCGTCCCCTGCTAAGAGGCCGCCACGTTTGCTATTTTCATTGGATTTTTCATGACCGATACCATTGGGCAGGAAGTTGCCCGCCGCCGCACGTTTGCTATTATCGCCCATCCGGATGCGGGTAAAACCACGCTGACTGAAAAGCTGTTGCTGTTCGGCGGCGCTATTCAGCTTGCCGGTGAAGTGAAGGCCAAGAAGGACCGCATCAACACGCGCTCCGACTGGATGGCCATTGAGCGCGAGCGCGGCATTTCTGTTGTGACATCCGTGATGACGTTTGAATATGAAGACGCGATTTTTAACCTGCTGGATACGCCGGGCCATGAAGACTTCGCCGATGATACCTATCGCACGCTGTCTGCCGTGGATAGCGCCGTCATGGTTATCGATGGCGCAAAAGGCATCGAGCCGCGCACGTTGAAACTGTTTGAAGTCTGCCGTATGCGCGATATTCCGATTGTTACTTTCGTCAATAAGATGGACCGCGAAGCGCGGGATCCGTTTGAGATTTTGGACGAGATTGAACAGAAGCTGGCGCTGGACACCGCGCCGATCAACTGGCCGATCGGCATGGGCAAGAATTTTGCCGGCACGTATAATCTCGTCGAAAACTCCGTGCGCCAGCGCGATGCGGATACTGATGCTGTCAAGGTGAATGGCCCCGAGAGCGAGCAAGCCGCCGGACTATTACCAGAAAACGAACGCGCGGCCTTTATTGAGAGCTGCACTTTGGCGCGTGAACTTTGCAAGCCGTTCGACAAAGAGAGCTTTATGGAAGGCCATCTAACGCCAGTGTATTTCGGCTCAGCTTTGAAGAATTTTGGCGTGCGCGATTTGATAAACGCGCTGGCAGATTTCGGCCCGCAGCCGCGCGCGCAGGAAGCAGACACCCGCACAGTGCAGGCGTCTGAGGAAAAGATGAGCGCGTTTGTGTTCAAAATTCAGGCCAACATGGACCCCAACCACCGTGACAGAATTGCATTCGTGCGCGTCTGTTCCGGCACGTTGGAGCGCGGCATGAAGGCCAAACTGGTGCGCACCGGCAAGCCAATGGGCCTGTCCGCGCCGCAGTTTTTCTTCGCCCGTTCGCGCCAGATTGCCGATGAGGCTTTTGCAGGTGACGTGGTGGGCATTCCCAATCACGGCACGTTGCGGATTGGCGATACGCTGACAGAAGGCGAGGATATTTTGTTCCGAGGCGTGCCAAACTTCGCGCCGGAAATTCTGCGCCGCGTCCGTCTTGATGATGCCATGAAAGCCAAAAAGCTGAAGGAAGCCTTGGCGCAAATGGCGGAAGAAGGCGTGGTGCAATTGTTCTCGCCGGAAGATGGCTCGCCCGCCATCGTCGGCGTTGTCGGCGCGTTGCAGCTGGATGTTTTGCAGCAGCGTTTGCAGCTTGAATACACGCTGCCAACCGGCTTTGAAATGTCGCGCTTTTCCATCTGCCGCTGGATTTCAGCGGACGATAAGGCCGAACTCTATAAGTTCATGGAAGCCCATCGCGGCGATATGGCCCGCGATTTGGATGGCGATCCGGTGTTTCTAGCGCCGAATAATTTCTCGCTAAATTATGAGGCCGAGCGCTGGAAGGCGATCAAGTTCGAGGCCATCAAGGATTACCAAGTGCGCGGGGCGAAGGCAGCGTGAGGGCGGACCTATAAAGCACGAGCGCTGGAAGGCCGCAGACTTCAAGGTCGTCGGCTTGTTGGGCAAGCGAGTCTAAAGCGAATTGCATTATCCCTACTTTTTTGATAAGTAGGGTAATCTAAGTTTGGAGGCGCTCATGGGATTGTTCGACGCAAAAACCTCACACAAGGGCCAAGTCACTGTGCCTGTTGGTGTGCGCCAACTTATCGGGCTAGAGGCCGGCGGCAAGGTTCAGTTTCAGGTGGATGCGGCTGGAAAAGTCACTGTAATTGCCAAAAAACGCAGCATCAAGGCTCTCAAGGGGCTGGTCCCCCGGCCCGAGGCTGTGGTCGATGTTAAAGCTGCGATTTCGGCAGAGGTGACAAGTCGCAACCTCGCGTGGCGCTCCGGGTGATTGGCATCGATACCAATGTGCTCGTGCGCTACATACTCGATGATGATCCGGTCTGGTCCGCGCCCGCGCAATGCTTCATCGACGACGAATGCACCATGGCGCGTCCGGGCTTTATTAATCTTGTCGTTCTGGTGGAACTGATCTGGGTCCTTAAACAGACGCCAGGTTTTGGCAAAGCAGAGATTTCTACCGTCGTCAGCGAGCTGCTGATTGCCGATAATTTGATTGTCGAAAACTCAGATTTGGTTGCGTCCGCGTTGGAAGCATATAAGCAAGGTAAGGCGGATTTCCCGGATTTTATCATAGCAGCGATAAATCAGGCGGCGGGCACATCAACCACAGTCACCATAGACAGTGACGCTGCCAAGGAGCGGGGCTTTGTCCGGCTCGGCAGGAAATCGTAATGACCAAATTTTTGAACGGCGCACCATGGTAAAATCAGAACAATTCGACGTCCTTATCATTGGGGCAGGCGCGGCGGGTATGATGGCGGCGGCGGAGGCTGGCAAGCGCGGGCGCTCTGTTTTGCTGGTGGATCACGCCAAGGCGGCGGGCGATAAAATCCGCATCTCCGGCGGCGGGCGCTGCAATTTCACCAATGTGAACACGTCGGCCAAGCAATTTATTTCCGAAAATCCGCACTTTTGCATTTCGGCATTGAAGCGCTTTACGGCGCAGGATTTTATCAAGCGCGTCAAAGCGCGTGATATTTCCTTCCATGAAAAAACACTTGGCCAATTGTTTTGCGATGGTTCGGCGCAGCAGATTGTGCAGATGTTGCTGGAAGATTTAGACAGCGCTGGCGTTGTGCTGCGGCTGGATACGCAAGTGTTTGATGTTGCGAAAACTGAAACCGGGTTTGCAGCCACGCTTTCCACCGGCCCTGTTGAGTGCGCGTCATTGATTATTGCCACCGGCGGCAAGTCGATCCCGAAAATGGGCGCTACCAGCTTTGGCTATCGTATCGCCGAACAGTTTGGTCTCAAAGTCACAGAAACCCGCCCCGCCCTTGTGCCCTTGACGTTTGAGCCGATGCTGCTGGATAGGCTCAAAGCGCTGGCGGGCGTTAGCGTTGAGGCGATGGCGAGCCATGCCAAAACAAAATTTGCCGAGGCGCTGCTGTTCACCCATCGGGGCTTGTCTGGACCGGCAATATTGCAAATTTCGAGCTTTTGGCGCGAGGGCGATGAGATCGCTATTGATCTAGCCCCCGGCATTGACAGCTTTGCCAGGCTGCGCGAGGCGCGGCAAACCAATCCCAAACAAGAGCCACAGACGATTCTGTCGTATTTTTTGCCCAAGGCCTTGGCACAATTTTTGGCGGCGAGCGGTAATTTCACCGGACATTTAGCGGATTTTTCTGACAAGAAGCTCAGCGCGCTAGCCGCAGCGGTCAATCAATGGCGCATCAAACCTTCCGGTAGCGAAGGCTATCGCACAGCAGAAGTTACGCTTGGCGGCGTTTCCACCGATGAGCTGGACCAAAAAACCATGCAATCCACACAGGTTAGCGGATTATACTTCATAGGCGAAGTGGTTGATGTCACCGGCTGGCTCGGCGGTTATAATTTTCAATGGGCGTGGTCGAGCGGCTGGGTGGCGGGACAGTCCGTTTAGAGTATTTTCGAACCTGATGTTCCATCAGGTGTTCAAGAATAATACGACAAAACAACGGGTTACAGCGGCGCTTCGGTTTTGTTTGAACATCCGCCGCTCTAGCCTCAATAAAAAACAGGCTCATAAAAAAAGCGCGTGAGAGGGAGGCTCATCACGCGCTAAATTGTCCGATCAAAACTTCGAAGGAAGTATGACAAATTCGTTAGACGCCACGCTTTCCTTTACTGCAATATAGGGATATCCCTAGGTCAGTGTCTTGCGATTGGGGAACCGCCGGATGGCTAACTTTTAGGGCGGGCGTCTGACATGAATTCTATAGTACGGATTGATAGTGACAATATCCCACACTTTTTAGACGGGATTTATATCCCCAATTCAACAGATATTGCGCTCTTGTGGTCGTGGCTTTCAGATTTATTACGCACATACTTTGATATCGAAGGGGTGTTTTACATGGCCTATCCGGTCGGCGCGTCCGGCGGAAGCCCGGAAACATTGATTTTGCGCGCGATCTGGAAAACCAGCTACCCGCAAAATTATCTGGAGGCCATGCCGGGCAATCCGCTGACAAATGATTATTCTGCCAATCATGTGCTGGAAACAGGTGAAGTCAGCCGCTGGCATGACCCGGCCTCACTGTCCAAAATGACACAGGGCGAGCGCAAGCGCATTGAGATGGATGAGCTCTATAATATGTCAATTGGCGCGTGCTTTCCAATTTTCACGGCTAATGGCCGGATTTGTGGCGGATTTGGCCTGCGTTCAAAATCGCAGATGCGCGACGTCTTTGACGCCGTGTTGGATTTGCACACAGATAAAATCGCACGGTTACTGGAAGCGTTTGACCAGCGCTTTCGCGGACTTTTGGCGCGCGCGGAGTTCAAACTGGCCCCGCAAGAGGTGCGCGTGCTGGCGTTTTTGGCCGGAGGCATGGCTGTTTCGCGCATTGCCCATGAAATGACATTATCGCCCAAGACAATTGAGGCCTATATGAGTTCGGCCCGAAAGAAGACTGCATCTTCCACCAGTGCAGAGGCGGTGGCGAAGGCGATTTTCTTTAATTTGATTTGAAATGTTTGATGACAAAGAAAAAGGCCGCCCTCTTGCGAAGGCAGCCTCATTCAGACCTATCTGAATAAACGCTATTATGCGCCGGAAATTGTAGTTGCGATCAAAGCAAACTTTGCGTTCAACTTTGTACCGATCATGCCGGCACCGGCAATAATCGCAACAGCGATAAGAGCAGCGATGAGGCCGTATTCGATTGCAGTCGCGCCGGATTCGTCCTTAGCAAACTTTGCTACTAATTTAGTCATGTTAAAACTCCTAATCCACGTGGTTACATTTACAGCAGACCGGCAAACTTGTTTTTTCGTTGCTCGGATGAATAGAAGATAACGCCGGCCGATTTCCAACCACTTAAGGTTTAGAGTTAACAAAGTATTTTCATCACTTGCCTTCTATGGTGGTTAACAATCGCCTGGTTGGAATGTTAAAATTTGGGCGACGGCGCGGACGCGGGTCAACGAAAATAACAACAAACAAAAAGGGCTGCCGTCTTGCGAGGGCAACCCTTTATTCGACATCTAAGTCTTCTTACAACATTTAAGTCTTGACGTTATTAGGCGCCAGAAACTGTTGTTGCGATCAAAGCGAACTTTGCGTTCAGCTTCGAACCGATCATGCCGGCACCGGCAATAATCGCAACAGCGATAAGAGCAGCGATAAGGCCGTATTCAATTGCAGTCGCGCCAGATTCATCTTTAGCGAACTTTGCTACCAATTTAGTCATTTTGAATTCCTATTCCACACGGGTTGTTTCTACAGCAAACCGACAACTGTTATTCGCTGCTCGGTAGGTCAAACATAGCGGGAGCCAATTTCTAACCACTTAAGAGACAAGGTTTATGAAACCTTTTCGGCGTGTTGCTTGGACGATGGTTAATAATTAGTATAGTCTAATTCATATGTTCTGTCATGTCCCGCGTGGTTTGGCCCGAGACGTTGGCGCGGCGTTTGCCGGGTCTTCCGGCCAGAAATGTTTTGGATAACGGCCACGCATATCGGAGCGCACATCGCCCCATGAGCCTTGCCAAAAGCCGTTCAAGTCCCGGGTTAACTGCACCGGCTTATGCGCCGGTGATAATAATTCCAAAATCAACGGGACTTTTCCGCCAGCAATCGAGGGGTGGGTCTTAAGGCCGAATAGCTCTTGCACGCGAATGGCCAGCACAGGCTCCTCGCCCTCATAGCGGATCGGGTGATTGTTGCCTGTAGGCGCGGTGAAATGGGTGGGCGCAAGGGTTTCAAGTTTGCGTATTAGTTCATGAGGTATCTGCGCCATCAATCCGTTGCCAATGGCGTCAGGACTTATAGCGGCGATCTGCGCCTTGCCAGTGAGAAACGGCAGCAACCAATCCTCAAGTCCCGCTACCAGTGCCTCATCGCTCATATCCGGCCACGGATCGCCCAAACTTTTGTGCAGCCAGAACAGCCGCTTTCGCAAAATCGTCGCGCTATCGCTCCAATCCAGAATATCCAAGCCATGAACGCGTATGGCGGCGATGAGTCCAAGATTTGCGGCCTCGCCAGTGGGCGCGGGCATCTGCGCATCGTCAAGAATAACAGAGCCAATTCGCCTCATGCGGCGGCGGCGAAGGCTGCGCTTCTCCTTGTCAAAGCTGATTTCCTCCTGCGCTTCAATCTGTTTGGCCAGCACCTCATGGATATCCTCAATTGATACTTCGGCAGCACTGAGGATGCGGCTCTTCTGCGCTGTGCCTTGGCTGTCAGTCACCACGAGATAGTCTTTTGCCGCCAGCGCACTCAGCGGATCAATCTCCACCCCGCGCCCGCTGGCCATCACAAAGCGACCATCCTTGCCCCGCGCTTTGGCCAGCCGATCCGGATATGCAAGCAGCAACAGCGCACCGGCTGAAAGCTCCATATCTTCGGTGTTGGCTTTAACCTGAGCGGCGAGACGGCTTGCCAGTCCCCGCGCATCCTGCGCCCGTGGCCCGCGATCGCGGCGAAAATTGATGAGCCGCCCGCCCACATCAGGATCGCTGCCGCCAAGCCCGCGCTCGGTCAGCAGCACCGCCACTTCTGCAGCCACGCGGGTATTGCCCGCTTTCAGCACCATGTGCGAAAGCCGTACGGGCAACGCCAGTTGCCGCATCGCCGCGCCGTCTTGTGTAAGCCGTCCATCCGCATCCAAAGCGCCAAGCGATGCCAAAAGCACGCGGGCTTCGTTTATCGCGGCACGCGGTGGCGGGTCCATAAATTTGAGTGAAGCCGCATCGGAAACGCCGAACGCCGCTAAGTCCAGCAACAGCGATGTCAAATCCGCCTGCAAGATTTCCGGCGGGGTGAATGCTGGCAAAATCGCCGTCTGCTCCGCCCGCCAGAGCCTTATGGCAATACCTGGCGCGGTGCGGCCCGCACGGCCCGCGCGTTGGTCAATCGAGGCTTTGGAGGCCCGCACGGTTTCCAGCCTTGTCAGGCCAGACGAGGGTTCAAACACCGGCAAGCGTTGATAGCCGCTATCAATAACAATGCGCACCCCATCTATGGTGATGGATGTTTCGGCGATGGAAGTTGCCAGCACAATTTTGCGCGTACCTGTCGCCGCAGGCCTAATCGCCAAATCCTGCGCCGCGCCTTCCAGTGAGCCAAATAATTGGAACACATTTGTGTTCGCGGGCAGGCGACCTTCCAAGGTGCGGGCGACGGAACCAATCTCGCCAGCCCCCGGCAGGAACGCCAAGATGCTGCCTTCGGCGTCGTCTAATGCATCAAGAATGGCGCGGCTCACCGCCTCTTCCAGCCGCTCATTGGTGCGGCGCTCCTTATAACGAATATCGACTGGAAACGCGCGGCCAAGACTCTCCACCACGGGTGCATCGCCGAGCAGCGCCGCGACGCGTGCGCCGTCCAAGGTCGCGGACATCACCAGCAGGCGTAAATCGGGTCGCAGACCCTCACGTATGTCCAGCGCCAGCGCCAAGCCTAAATCCGCATCCAAACTACGCTCATGAAACTCATCGAATATCACGCAAGCAATGCCGGAAAGCTCCGGATCATCCAGCGCCATACGGGCGAACACGCCTTCGGTTACGACGATAATTTTGGTTTTGGTCGATACTTTTTGGTCCAGCCGCATACGATAACCAACCGTACCGCCAATCTCTTCGCCTAGCATTTGTGCCATACGCCGCGCCGCAGCGCGGGCGGCGAGGCGGCGCGGCTCAAGAAGGATAATCATGCCATCGCCGCGCCATGGCGCGTTAAGCAGGCGCAACGGAACGAGCGTGGTTTTACCCGCCCCCGGCGGTGCCACCAGCACAGCTTGGCCTGACGTCTCTAACGCGCGTCCAAGCTCCGGCAGCGCATCGCGCACCGGCAAATCTATGCCAAGTTTAGAAACGTCAATCTTTGTGTAATCTTGCACTATGCAATCTCGATAAGCTGCCCGCCTGCGGCACTAGCATCTTCGCCGTCATGCGTCACCAGCACCACGGGCAGCATTTGGGCCTTGGCATGGCTGAAAACCAGTTCGCGCATTTGCGCGCGCAGTGCCGCGTCCAATCGCGAAAACGGCTCATCAAGCAGCAACGCCTTGGGCTGCGATAACAGTGTTCGCGCCAGCGCCACCCGCGCTTTTTGCCCGCCCGATAGCGTTGCCGGATCATGGTCAAAACAGCCCGCCAGCCCCATATCATCCAGCGCCGTTTTCGCCAGCGCAACACGTGCGGGCCGCCCTTTCACATCCTGCGGGATGGCGAATAGTAGATTGCCACCCACAGACATATGCGGAAACAATAGCGGATCTTGGAATAAAATTCCCGCATGGCGCAGGTTTGCCGGTACGCCTGTCACGTCAATTCCATCAATGAAAACAAGGCCGCTCGCCACAAATGCCGGATCAAGAAACCCGCCGATAAAGGCCAGCAATGTCGATTTGCCGGACCCGCTCGGCCCCATAACAGTCAGCACATCGCCGGGCGGGATAGTGGCGGTGATGGATAGAAGATGCCGCGCGCGAAGATGAATGGATACGCTGTCGAGGGCGAGGCCATTTCCAGCGGTGCTTAGCTTTTCGTCAACCATCATCGAACCTGCATTCCCGCTCTATGTCTGAACAGCCATGCGGGCAGCGCAAAGGCAAGGGCGAAACCGACGAACGGGATAACCGATTGCAAAAAAGCATAAACCCCAATCGTGCGCCTGTTGCCACCTGAGGCCAGCGCTATCGCTTCCGTTGTGATTGTCGCCAGACGTCCCGCGCTAATTAAAAGCGTTGGCAAATACAGCCCGACTGAGACCGCAAAACCGACCGCAAAAGCAGTGAGAATTGGCCGCAACAAGAGAGGCAGTTGCACTGCCATTAGCGTCTGCGTCTGGCTTCTGCCGAGCGCCAAGGACATGTGGACATAACGCGTGTCAAGGCTTTGCCACGCATGGCTTAGCGATAAAAAAACATAAGGCAGCACGAAAATCAGATGCGTGAAAATGAGTGCGCCATAGCCGTAACCGACATTGGCTTTCAGCGCGGCGATCTGCAGACCAAACAGAAACGCCGTCTGCGGCACGATGAGGGGCAAGCTAAGTGTCAGCCCCATAAGGCGAAAGCGCCGCGCTTGCGGGCGGTCGGCGGCAAGACTTAAAATGCACAGCAGCGTGGCAACAAGCGAGGCCGAAAAGCCAATGACGAATGTCGCCATAAGCGGCGCACCAATGGACGGCATCGCCCGCATCCAGCTATTGAAATTAACTGATTGCGGCCAACTATCTGGAAAGCGCCAAAGCCCCGCGAATGACCAGACACCAAGCAGCGCAATGCCCAGAATCACCGAAAGCGTCAGCAGCCAGCCGAACGTTAATATGGCCAGACGTGGCGCGAGGTCAGACGCATAGCGGCGGCCGGATTGGTAAGCACGCAGCAAGGCGGCGCGGCCAAGTTTTTCTATTCCAATCCAAAGCCCGAACAGCGCCAGCACCAGCCCCAATTGCAGCAGCGCACCTGCACTGGCGACAAAGCGATAGGTCAACTCCGGATCACCCATCCAGCGCACCAATAACACTGACAATGGCGGCGGAGTGGAGGGGCCAAGAATCATGCTGACATCCACCACCGAGGCGGAAAACGCCAGCACCGCAAATGTCGCAACGCGAATTTGTGCATAAAGCTGCGGCCATAAAACAAGCGTGAAACCGCTCAGTTTTCCATAACCCAAAGCGCTGGCCATATTGCGGCTGCGCGTGGCATCGACCTGACCGATTGCCGCAATCAGCATTAACAATAGAAACGGCACTTCTTTTGCCAACAGCCCCGCAATCAGTGACAGTCCATAAGGATCATTAGGCACAAGCACGTCCGGCGGGTTTAGCCAGCCCGTCAACTCAGGTGATATTATCCGGCTTATGAAGCCCGACGGTGCAATAAGAAACGCAAGCGCAAACGCTGCCGCCGCGTGCGGCACGGACAGAATGGGCGATAAAAACCGCATCAAAATGCCCCAGCTACGTGTGCCATAACCGGCGGCCAAAATTGCGCCACTGAAAAATACCGATAAAATCGTCGCGGCCAAGCCGCTCCAGAATGAGAGAATAATCGAGCGCAAAATGCCGGGTTCGGCGAATAATTCTCCGAAATACCTCAGCGTGAATTCAGTGCCGCCAAGCGCTGGCAGGTAACCGAAGGCGGGTAGAATTGTTCCCAAAAGTCCGGCGAGAACGGGGATTGCGATGAGCGCCGCGATGATGAGTGGAGCGTGTCGCGCGACCAGAAAGAGAGGCTCGGTTGTTGCAGGGTGCGGCACTTTCCTCTCCCCCAACTTCGTTAGGGGAGAGGAAGGGAGATCCCTACTTCCCCGCGCCATAGCGCTTTTTCCACTCAGCCTCAATTGCCGTCATCCATGAAGGATGCGGCTCATCCAAGGCTGGTCCCAAATCCGCAGGCTTCAACGTGGCAATACCCAAATCCAGCTTGTCAAACGCCGCCTTCTCGTCGGCAGATAGCGCTGCCATGTTCAGCACCGTCGGGTCGCCCCACACCTGCGGATCCTGCTTCTGCGCCTGCGCCTCCGGAGAAATCAGGAAGTCTGCCAGCACCATCGCACCCGCTTTTGCGGTGGCATTATAAGGGATGCCAACAAAATGCGTGTTGCCCAGCGTACCATTTGGAAACACGAATGAGCGCACGGTATTAGGTAATTCGCCAGCGGCAATCGCTGCCGAACCATCGGACGGATTGAACGCAAACGTAATATCCACCTCGCCGTCAGCCATCAGCTTTTTCATATCCGGATAGTTTTTTGGAAACTCTTTGCCCTGCCGCCACAGCACAGGATTGAGCTTATCCAGATAGTCAAACAGCGGCTTGGTCACGTCTGCAAACTCCGCGTCAATCACAGGTGCGGCAAGCTTTGTTTTGTCGGCTGTCTTTTCGATAAGCACCTGTTTGAGGAATGACAGGCCAATGAAATCCGGCGGCGTTGGATAGGAAAAACGGCCCGGATGCGCGCTTGCCCATGTGAGCAGATCATCGGCAGACTTTGGCAAGGTTGCGGCGTCAGTCTTGGCGCTATCGTAAAAAAACACCATCTTGGCCATGCCCCATGGCGACTCTTGGCCTTCGACAGGGATGGTGAAATCCATCTTCACGGTTGGCTTGCCAGCGGCATCCACATATTTCCAATTCGGCAGTTGCTCCGCCCAGTTTGCACCCAAAAGCAGGCCCTGTTTTTTCATCGAGGCAAAGTTTGCGCCATTAATCCAGATAAGATCAACCGAGCCGCCGTCATTCTTGCCCGCCGCCTTTTCTGCCACCACTTTGGCAACGGCGCTCGCGGTATCTTCCAGCTTCACTTGGACGACTTTGACGCCATAGCGCTGCTCAACCATGCCGCCAGCCCACGCGATATAGGCGTTGATATTATCCGCCCCGCCCCATGCGTTCCAATAGACGGTCTCGCCTTTTGCCTCCGCTAATACGGCTGGCCAATCCTTCGGGTTCGGATCAGCAGCGAAGGCAAAATGCGGAATGGCAAGTGACAGCGTGAGAGCGGCGAGCAGTTTTTTCAAGATTATGTCCCTAATGAAATCAAGTAAAGCGATTGACCATGCGGGCGCGGCGCGGTCAACCGTGTGCCCTACAATTCATTGTGAAGGGCAGGTGAAAGGGGGGCGCATAATTTGTAAACGGCTTTGCGCTAGTGTGCCGCGCAACAGGTTGAGTTGTGAGGGGTCACATGTCGTATTTCGCCAAAACATCCATCACCCGCGCCGAGCTCGTCAGTGCTTTGAGCCATGCACTCGACATCACTGAGGGCCAAGCCGAGGGCCATAGCGTGCGCTGCGCATGGATTGGTATGGCAATTGGCCGCCAGATTGGCATGAGCGCGGCAGATTTGGGCGAACTCTATTACACACTGCTTTTGAAAGATATTGGCTGCTCATCTAACGCGGCGCGCATTTGCGAACTTTATTTAGCCGATGATTTACAGTTCAAACGAGATATTAAGTCGGTTAATGACAGCCTGCCACAAATCCTGCGCTTTGTGCTCTCGCACACCGGTCTCAAAGCTGGACTATCTGAGCGCTTCCGCTCCATTCTCACCATTTTTTCGAACGGTGGCGACATTGCCCGCGAGCTTATTGAAACCCGCTGCCAGCGCGGCGCCAATATCGCGCGGCGTATGCGTTTTTCAGAAGATGTGGCGCAAGGCATATTGGATTTGGATGAGCATTGGGATGGCTTCGGCAAGCCCGTCGGCATTGGCGGCACGGATATTTCCATCCACGCCCGCATTGCGCTGCTCGCCCAAGTGATTGACGTTTTCCACACCAGTGACGGCAAGGACGCAGCGCTGAAAGAGGTGTTGCAACGAAGCGACCGCTGGTTTGACCCCACGCTCGTTGCCGCCTTTGATATAGTCGCCGAAGACGATAATTTTTGGTCCACTTTGAGCGCTACGGACCTGCAAGAAAAGGTAATAACGCTTGCGCCGGAACCCTTCGGCGAAATAGTGGACGAGGATTACCTCGACGAAATCGCCGCCGCCTTTGCAGAAGTGGTGGATTCGAAAAGCCCCTATACCGCAGGCCATAGCGACCGCGTGGCGCTGTTTGCGGATATGATTGCCGAAGAGCTCGGCCTCACCCCCGCCAAACGCCGCTTCCTCAAACGCGCCGCGCTGCTGCATGATTTGGGCAAGCTCGGCGTTTCCAATCAGATTTTGGATAAGGCCGGAAAGTTGGACGAGGACGAATGGAAATCCGTTCGCCAGCACCCCGCGCAAAGCCGCGCCATCTTGAGCCAAATTGCGGCGTTTGCCGATCTCGCCCGCGTGGCCGGCGATCATCATGAGCGGCTTGACGGCAAAGGCTATCCGCGCGGCATTGCGGGCGATGCCATTTGCCCCGAAACCCGCATCATCACCGTCGCCGACATATTCGATGCGCTTACCGCCGAGAGGCCCTATCGCGGCCCGATGCCCGTCTCCAAAGCGTTCGAGATTATGCGCGGTGATGTGGGGAGTGCGATTGACGCCAATTGCTTTGCTGCACTTGAGCGGGCCATGGCAAGGCTGGAGCAGGTAGCGGCTTAGGACTGCTTTTCGTTGTTGAATAGGTATTCTGCCGACAACGCCGGTGACCAAAGGGCAAGTGCCAAGCGCCTCGGCAATGAGGCGTCGGGTAAGATTTTGCATGGCTTAGTCCTGCATCTGGTCAATATCATCAAGGTGGCGTTAGTTATAATGAAGGAGGACTACTAACAGAGGAAAGAACTTGTTAAACTCTATCAAGAAAAATTTGTTCTCTCCTAAGCGCATCAATAATTATATTGAATTGCATTTTTTGCGCCTCAGCACGGGATTTCATTTCGTCATTTTCAATATTATTTCTTATAATATTGCATAAATTGCCTTTATAAGGAAAATCATGATGAAACGCTAAATATAACGCAGTATATTTTTCGTAAGCAGATACGCCGCCTCGCAATCTTTCTCCGCCGTTAAGGTGGGAATATATTGCACTCGTATAGAAAATATCATCAAGCATATTTTCTATAAACTCAATAAAACTGCCATCAATATCGGTTATCAATAAGGGAAGGTATTGTCTTAATTCCTCTTCATTCCGAATGATCCATTCCGGAGTGCGTTTGGTACCTATGGTTCTCCCATAACCGTGCCCCCACTCTGGTTTAACATAATCTGGATATAGTCCCGTATCCAAATTCATTTTCACACGATCAATGTCAAACTGAATGACAAAATTATAGGCTCCCGGAACTTCGCGGCGCGTTCCATCATCATACGAACCTGTAAATACAGTACCGTGCTTGAAAAAGCTGACAAGCAGTGACGCGCCATTACGAATTAGCAAATATTGTTTCCCCTTCTTCTTATACCCACGACCTAAGAAATAGTCCTTGAACCCAAGTGAAAACAGTTTTGATTCAAACCCTTTCATATTAATCCTTTCAAGTCCTCAGCGTAATTCGGCAATATTTCCTCATCAATTTTCTTCAAAAGTGGGGCAATGTCATCAGCATATTCATGTGCCGTCTTCCCGCTCGGCACATTAACCGGAAAGAGTTTGGCGAGGTCGCTATCACTCTGTACTGCCTTCACCCATTCACCAATTAACCCAACATATGAGTCTAGCGCACCTGCAGGATTGGGCGCACCATCCCCAACAGCAAAATCGGGATGACCAGTCCAAATATAAGCGTGAGGCAAGCGAGCGTAGGTGCGGTTTCTGAATTCATTCTGGTCAACGCGGCTTTCGTCAATGTCGGGATAAGGCCACCTAGGGCCAACAATGATCCAGTGATATTCAGGAATATCAGGTTTCTTTGGGACGATTTTATAGAGAAATACACCGATGAGTTCTGGAACGACAATTCCGGCCCAGAAGCCCATGCACTTTTGAATCCAAGGCAACTCGCCGATGTAATCATGCGCGGCTTGAAGCAATTTGCCTCTAGGGTAACGCTCCACTGCGTCCATCGTGTACCAAGACTTCAGGTCATCCAGGCCAGAAAATCCCGCCTCTGCGATGGGTTTCAATTATAGAATCTCCAAATGATTTTCTTAGAACCCAACTTCCGCCGCCGTCGATTAATTCGCCGATGCAATGACGGATTTCAACTAGATTTAGAATATCAGTGATTTGCTTAAGAAACTCTGATCAAAATACCATCGCAAAAATATGTTTGATGTGACTCAACGCTTACCCTCAAACAAATACCCCCCCCACCACCATTGCCGCCAGTGCGCCAGCAATTTGCACAATGATAAAGGCAGGCGCATCAATTGGCCTGATGCCGGAAAATGTATCTGTGAACGCCCGCGCAATCGTCACCGCTGGATTGGCAAAGCTGGTTGATGAGGTGAACCAATAGGCAGCGGCAATATAGAGCCCCACAGATTGCGGAACAGCGCTTGGGTTGGATTTGCGGACAGATAGAATAGTCACCAGCAGACCAAAAGCGGCGACGAACTCGGACAGCCATTGGCTGGCGCCTGTGCGAACATGGGTGGAGATTTGCAAGAGCGGCAAATTAAACATGGCGTGGGCCAACCATGTACCCACAAGACCGCCCAGAATTTGCGCCAGACAATAGCCGACGAAGGAAGTCAGCGGCATTTCGCGCAAGGCCAGCATCACCACGCTAACCGCCGGATTAAAATGTGCGCCTGACACCGGACCGAACACCGAAATCAACACAATCAGTGCCGCTGCCGTTGCGACCGTGTTGCATAAAAGCGCAATCGCCATATCGCCTGTAAGGCTCGCCGCCATAATGCCGGAGCCGACAACGGCGGTGACAAGAAGGCAGGTGCCAAGCGCTTCGGCAATGAGGCGGCGGGTGAGATTTTCCATATCTTAATCCGCCATCCGGCCAATATCATCAAGACTGGTTTTCATGGCAATCTTATCCAAGCTGGCGAGGGGCAACGCGATGAAAGCGGAGATGCGGTTTTTCATTTGGCGGTATGCGTCGGCAAAGGCCAAACGCTTTTCGGCTTGTGTGCCCTCAGCCGCCGCAGGGTCAGGAATACCCCAATGCGCCGTTGCCGGATGGCCCAACCATACCGGGCACGCCTCCTTCGCGGCGCTATCACAGACCGTGAATATGAAGTCAAACTCTGGTGCGCCGACTACCGAAAACTCATCCCAGCTTTTTGAGCGAAGCGCTTCAGTGGGATGGCCAAGATGTTTTAATAGTTCCATCGAATGGGAATGTACCTCGCCCTTTGGCTGCGACCCGGCCGACCACGCCTTGAAGCGCAGTGCGCCAATATCATTCAAAATAGCTTCCGCTAAAATTGAGCGGGCAGAATTTCCGGTGCACAGGAACAGCACATTGTAAGTTTTTTGGTCTGACATAGCGGGTCTCTCAAGGTTGTTTGATGAAGGCGCGAAACCACAGGCTGACGGGTTGTTGTTGCAGCACTCAGCGGTGAGAAAATTGATGGCGGCACGCATCTGTTCAGGCGCGATGGCGTGCCGAATGGTGCGCCCCTCGCGGGTTGCCAGCACCAATCCTGCGTCGCCGAGAATTTTCAAATGGTTGGACGTCGTGTTTTGGACAAGATTAAGTTTTGCCGCAATGTCGCCAGCGGCCAAACCGTGTGTGCCGTGCTTTACTAACAGCTGATATATGTCGAGCCTTGTCTCTTGGCCAAGCGCGGCAAGCGCCGCTAAAATGATTTTCTTATCCATAAATCCGGATATATAGATTTACTATGACGGTTCAATAACAATTTTCACGCCATCGTACTCACTTCACACGCGTTCCGCATCGTTTCCGTGCGCGCGGCGTATGGATTCTGACCGGTTTCCGACCCAGAAATCCGCTCCTATTTACCGCCTCATCACCATCATCGGCAGACCGCCTTCTGGCTGCGTTGTCAACCTTTGAACGGGCCAAACCTTCGCGCCTTTCACCAAATCAAAACGGTGGCTTTTCATCAGGCACGCCAGCGCGATAACCCCTTCTTGCAAGGCGAAACTCGCCCCGATGCAAATGCGCGGGCCAAGGCCGAAGGGCAAATACTGAAAGCGCCCGATTTTATCACGATTTTCCGGCAAAAAGCGCGATGGCATGAAGGCGTTCGGCTGATCCCAGAGCTTGTTATGGCGATGAATCAGCCAGGGCAAAACAAGGCAAACTGTGCCTTTAGGAATTTTAATATCCCCGCACTGATCGTCCTCAAGGTTCATTCTGTGCAGCGCAGGAGCCGGTGGATAAAGCCGCATCGCCTCCTCAAAAGCGGCACGGGTAAAAGGTAGTTTATCCAGCCAAGTGCTTGGATCGCCAAAGGAATTCCAGTTGGCGTCTATCTCGGCCTCCACCTTTTCGCGCTCCTGCGGCGCTTGGCTTAAGAGATATAATGTCCAGCCCAAAGCCCGCGCCGTGGTCTCGTGGCCCGCCCCGATAAAGGTGATGATATTGTCTTCGATTTCGGAGCGCGTCAGCCCTTCCGGCCCTTCGACATTGAGAAGAAGCGTGAGGAAATCTTGCGGCGCAGACTTTGGGTTTTTTGCCAGCGTGGCCTTTCGTGCCTCCACTGTATCAGTCACAATTTTGCGGAAAAATGCCAGCGCTTTCCGGCCTCTTATTTGCGTAAAACGCGGCAAAAATGCTGGAGCACCGAGTAAATCAAGCGGGTCCACACGACCCATAGTTTGAAACAATATGTCCACTTGAGAGGCAAAATCCTCAGGTTTTCCGGCAATTTCGCCCGAAAACAGCGTTTCCGCCAGAATATCATAGGTCAGCAGCGTCATTTCATGGGCAATATCAATTGGCTTATTCGTCGGCGTATCATATCGTGCCAAAAAATCCACGGTCGCCTTCTGCATCGCTCCGGCAAAGCCAAAAATATGGCGCGGCGTGAACACCGGAGCCATGGCCTTGCGTGAGCGCTTCCACACTTCGCCCTCGGCGGTTAGCAATCCATCATGCAAAATAGGCCGCAAAATGCGCTGGCGCACCGGTGCCATGACGTAGTTTTTGGCATTGTCCACCATGATATGCCGCACAAGTACTGGATCATTGGCAATCAACGTGTTGACGCCCAATGAGCGCACCATGATATAGGGTTCGTTAAACGACGGTTCTCCCCATATTTCCAAGGGGTTACGATATGCAGTGAACAATAATTCCAGCGTGCCAATGGGTTTTTTACGCGGTGTCGGCGTCGGGGGAATAAAGTGAGCATTCATGGATTTGGCCCTAATTCACCATTAATGTAGGTGCATATGGGCGCGTGGTGAAGAGGCATGGGCCAATCCGTGTCGAAAAGCCGCTTATACAGGCCAAAATAACCGTCAAAATTGGCCAAATGGCGCGTTTCACGCTAGTGAATACAGCTTGAACGACACTGATTCGGGTTGAGATTTTCGCTTCCCGCTTCCGGAAAAGAGATAAGCAAAGCATGACCGATCTACCAGAAGACCAGACCCCGATTACGCCAGAAGTACAAGCGGAATACGGCGCGGATTCTATTAAAGTTCTCAAGGGCTTAGATGCAGTGCGTAAGCGGCCTGGCATGTATATCGGCGATACTGATGATGGTTCGGGCCTGCATCACATGGTTTATGAAGTCGTGGATAACGCCATCGACGAGACGTTGGCGGGCCATGCGGATTTGGTCACAGTGAGGCTGAATCCGGATGGATCGGTGACGGTGACCGACAATGGTCGCGGTATCCCGACGGATATGCATGAGGAAGGCGTCTCCGCTGCCGAGGTTATAATGACCCAGCTCCATGCCGGCGGTAAATTCGACCAGAATTCCTACAAGGTTTCCGGCGGTCTGCATGGTGTGGGTGTTTCCGTTGTGAACGCGCTTTCTGTGTCTTTGCAGCTGAAAATCCAGCGAAATGGCAAGATTCATGAGATGTCATTCACGCACGGTGATGCCGATGCGCCACTGAAAGTGATCGGCACCTATGTCGAAAACAAGCAGCCCGGTGTCAATGAAGGGCGTTCCGGTACGGAAGTGACCTTCCTGCCCTCATCACAAACGTTTACCCAAACCGAGTTCGATTTTGGCACGCTGGAGCATCGTTTGCGCGAGTTGGCGTTCCTGAATTCTGGCGTTCGTATTGTGCTCACAGATGCCCGCCATGCCGATATTAAGCTGTCAGAACTACATTATGATGGCGGTATCGGCGAATTTGTCCGCTATCTCGACCGCGCCAAGAAGCCGCTGGTTGATGCGCCCATCACATTCAGCGCCGAAAAAGACGGCATCACAGTTGAAGTGGCGATGTGGTGGAACGATTCTTATCATGAAAACGTGCTGTGCTTTACCAACAACATCCCTCAGCGTGATGGCGGCACGCATCTGGCCGGTTTCCGTGGCGGATTAACGCGCCAAGTCACGGGCTATGGCGAAAAATCGGGCATCACCAAAAAAGAGAAAATCACACTCACCGGCGATGATTGTCGCGAAGGCCTGACGGCAATCTTATCCGTCAAAGTGCCGGACCCGAAATTTTCCTCGCAAACCAAGGATAAGCTGGTTTCATCCGAAGTTCGTCCGGTCGTGGAGAGTCTGGTCAACGAGTCTCTCGGCACATGGCTGGAAGAACATCCAAGCGAAGCTAAGGTATTGATTGGTAAAGTTATTGAGGCGGCAGCCGCACGTGAGGCTGCACGCAAGGCGCGCGAACTAACCCGCCGTAAGGGCGCTTTGGATATCTCGTCTTTGCCCGGCAAGCTGGCCGATTGCCAAGAGCGCGATCCCGCAAAATCTGAAATTTTCATCGTTGAGGGCGATAGTGCCGGTGGCTCCGCCAAGGGCGGTCGCTCGCGCCAGAACCAAGCTATTTTGCCGCTGCGCGGTAAAATTTTGAATGTTGAACGCGCACGTTTTGACCGTATGCTCGGGTCCGAAATGATCGGCACGATGATTATGGCACTGGGCACCAGCATCGGCAAAGATGAGTTTAATGCCGATAAGCTGCGCTACCATAAAATCATCATCATGACCGACGCCGACGTCGATGGTGCGCATATCAGAACGCTGCTTCTCACGTTCTTCTTCCGCCAAATGCCGGAGCTGATTGAGCGCGGTCATCTCTATATCGCCCAGCCACCACTTTATAAGGTGACAAGAGGCAAGTCGGCTTTGTATCTCAAGGACGAGCGCGCTTTTGAGGCCTATTTGGTCGAACAAGGCCTTGAGGACGCACGGCTTCAGCTCACAAACGGCGAAGTGCGTATAGGCGCGGATTTGAGCAGCGTCATTGATGATGCACTTGCCACGCGCACCCTGATTAACGGCCTGCACAGCCGCTATAGCCCTACCGTTACTGAGCAAGCCGCGATTGTCGGCGCGCTTAATCCGGCGGTTTTAACCGATACCGCTCGTGCTACCGCCGTGGCACAAGAAATCGCGACCCGTCTTGACGTGGTGGCAGATGAGACGGAACGCGGCTGGCAGGGGCACATTAATCCAGCCGACGCAGGCGGCGGCCTGATATTTGATCGTATGGTGCGGGGCGTGAAAGAGACAGCAATGCTCGATGCCGCGCTGATTGGCTCCGCCGATGCCCGCGCATTGGACCGTTATGCGTCCCGTTTGCATGATGTGTATTCGCACAATCCAAAGCTCATCCGTAAGGAGCTTAACGAGTCCATTTCCGGCCCGATGAAGCTGTTAGAAATGGTCTTTGCTGCCGGTCGCAAGGGCGTCACGATGCAGCGCTACAAAGGCCTTGGTGAGATGAACGCCGACCAATTGTGGGAAACCACGCTGGACCCGAACGCGCGTCTTTTGCTGCAGGTAAAAATACCAGATGCGACTGATGCCGACTCTCTGTTTGCCCGTTTGATGGGCGACGAAGTCGAGCCTCGCCGCGAGTTTATTCAAGAAAATGCGCTAAGTGTTGCCAATTTGGATGTATAGGGACACATTGTCTCCATGTTAGTCCAAAGCCAAGTTCAATCGGATTTCGCCAATCAGGCGCAAGTGGAGAACTGGTGTCGCTGGTCAACACGAGCGCATTTTTGCCACAAGTGACAATAATAGCAAATATTTCTGAAATGGCGCACCCGACTGGATTCGAACCAGTGACCCCTGGATTCGGAATCCAGTACTCTATCCAACTGAGCTACGGGTGCTCACATAATTCTGCTTCTAACTGAACCGCCCGCTATCATCAACAGGCAAAACATGTGATGCCGCGATTTGGGGATTGACCGGCCGTAGTGAAGCGTCATCTATGACATCCGATAATACAAAGGAAATTCGTTATGGCAAAGCGCATCGCGTTCACGGGTGGTTCGGGCAAGGCGGGGCGTCACGTGCTGCCATGGCTTATCAACAAGGGCTATGAAGTGCTCAATCTTGACCTTGTACCGCTGGATCGTCCGGGCATTGCCAATCTCACTATTGATATTACCGACAGCGGCCAAGTGTTCAACGCGCTGACCAGCCATACCGGGTTTGATGATCTGGAAATGCCTGGCGGGCCGAAACCATTCGATGCAGTCGTGCATTTTGCCGCCGTTCCGCGCATTTTGCTGAAACCTGACAATGAGACATTCCGCATCAATACAATTGGCACCTATAATGTCATCGAAGCAGCGGCGAAGCTTGGCATTAAAAAGATCATCGTTGCCTCAAGCGAGACAACATATGGCGTTTGTTTTGCTGAAGGGCATCGTGATTTTCATCACTTCCCGCTGGATGAGGAATATGATGTGAACCCGATGGACAGTTATGGCCTGTCCAAGGTGCTCAATGAAAAAACCTGCCGCGCTTTCGCTGAAAGGTTCGGCATTGATATATACGCACTGCGCATCGGTAATGTGATTGAGCCGCATGAATATGAATTATTTCCGGAGTTTCTTGCAAGACCTGAAATGCGTAAGCGTATCGCGTGGTCCTACATCGATGCGCGTGATTTGGGCCAGATTGTGCATTTGGCGCTGGCAAAAGATGGTCTTGGCTATCAGGTTTTCAACGCTGCCAATGATACGGGCTCGTCCAATCTGCCCTCGCGCGAACTGGCCAAGCGCTATTACCCAGACGTGCCGTTTACCCGCGAAATTGGCGAATTTGAAGGACTTTTATCAAACCGCAAAATCCGCGAAATCCTGGACTTTAAGGAAGAGCATAACTGGCGGTTATATGTGGACTGAGAGTTAACAATGAACCCTGCTTTTGAAGTGCCAAAAGCGTGGCAGCCGCTGCTAGCCGAGATATTGCTAGCGCCGAAGTCTCATGAACTCGCGGCGTTTTTGGCTCAAGAGGAAGCGAACGGCGTCAGAATATATCCACCGGCAAACCAGCGGTTTCATGCTTTGGAATTGGTAAAGCCGCAAAATGTGCGCGTCGTTATATTAGGACAAGACCCATACCATGGGGTTGGACAGGCTCACGGGTTGGCGTTCTCAATCGGGCAGAATATTGCGATCCCGCCATCACTGCGCAACATTTTCAAAGAACTAAGGCGAGATTTGGGAATAGTATCACCCGTGCACGGCAACCTCGAATCATGGGCACGGCAAGGTGTGCTGCTGCTCAACACCGTGCTTTCAGTTGAGGGCACTAAAGCCGGGTCGCATCAGGGCAAAGGCTGGGAGGAAATCACAGATATCATTATCGAGTGTACCGCAACGCAGAAAAACCCGATTATTTTCATGCTGTGGGGTGCTTATGCTCAGAAGAAAACTGCGATGATTGATAGTAAGCAGCATCTCATTCTTCACGCTCCGCACCCCTCGCCCTTGTCCGCTCATCGCGGGTTTATAGGCTGCGGACATTTTGGTAAGGCGAACGCGTTTTTGAGACAACGGGGACTAGAGCCAATAATGTGGTAGATCATAAAAACCAGCTCGCTCAACACTGTTATTTCAGGAGGATACGTACAGCTATGAGAGGCTATACGAACAAATCTTGATACCAGAAGAGGACCCGCATAATGTCTTTAAGTTACTGATATTATTATATTTAATTTTTTGATATTTTCAAAATACCCACAAATATACCAACAAAGTGAAAATTCACGCAGATTTGACTTGAACCCGCCTATCCGCTGATCGCGTTGTCTATCTTCAAAAACTCTTTCTTTTCGATCATAAGGAATAGGCATTTCCCGTTTGAACGATCAGCCCACAAATCGCCAATCAGTCGCTTTTCTTTGGAATCGTCGTTTGTGAAATACGGCGCGCCCTTATATTCAATCACCATTACCCGCCCGTCGTTCAAGAGCGCCACGAAATCGGGGTAGAACTTGTCTGAACCCGTTTGCAGCCAAAATGAATGTGGTTGCCTTGAGGTATTGCGCACCCACGCTTTGATTGCGCTGTTTCGTTCAATGGCTATTGCGCATTCATGCTCTTCGCCTGTTGGCTCAAGATCGCCGACAACTTGGAATAAGTGTTTCTTGAAGTCCATCTTGCCTTTGTAGGGCTGATTATAGCCATACTGATTTTCTTCAAATATCAGTTCAACGTCTGAACTTGTTTCAAAGTCCAAACCACTTTGTGGGATCAGTGCGCGTTCAAAGGCGTTGGCTTCGCGGGTGTCGCGATGTTTGGCAACAACTTTGATAAAAGCATCGACCAAACGGAAATTTGCCCGCGCCAGCGCCTCTAGGTTCATTCCGGTTTTTGCCGAAATCACATCTAATGCTTTTGAAATGAACAAGGTGGATGAAACACGGGTTATGTCACGGCGCGACGAATAGGGTAATCGCCTGTCAATCCAGTTCACCAAAGCATTTTTGGTCCAGCCGCGAAGTGCAAGTCCAAGTGAAAGCTGTTCGTGCAAGTCGGCAACGAATTCAATCTTAATCTCTTGCTTGTCGTTAATATCAATATGCGCCTCTTCGCCGGATTGGCGGGGTGGCTGGAAATAATCCAATATTGGCGCGGGATCGCTTTCTTCAAGCTTCCACGGATTATCAAGATAATGCGCCCTATCGAACAATTGCATCCCATGTGCAGTGCGAACTGCTAAACGTGGAACTGCAAAGCGGATAGACGGCTGACTTGTATCAATAACCTTCAAGCGCGCACCGCGTGAACGATGCACAAGGGCGTCAATCGTTCGTGACGCTGTTTCCGGCATAGCCAGCTTCATGGCTGTTCGATCATAGTCTGATAGCGCACCGCGCGCGCGAAGTGTTCCGGTTTCAATATCGACCAAGACGCGCCCGCCTGTAGCGGATTCGATATTCGTCTTGAACACTGTTGCGTCTATATCGGCAGGAAGCGTTTCTTCATATACAAAGGCCGAACCGCCCTCTTCCAAGCCACGAATTGGCTCAGCAACGGCGCGCACCAAACTTTGCGCTTCCACGCGCTCAAAGCCGTTGTTCACAAGCCCGTCGCGCAATGTGTTTGCGGCGTTTTGAAAGCTTGTGGTGGTGGCAAAGGCATAAGCGCGGTTCAGGTCTTCGTTTTGCTTGCGCGAAGCCCGTGGCAAGCGAAGGACGCGCCCTAGAAGCTGTTCAACAGCGCGGGGTGACTTCTGTTCAGCAACAGAACATAGGACATAGGCAAAAGAACAATCCCAGCCTTCTTTCAACGCTTGTTGCGTAATGACAAAGCGAACCTTGCAATCCGGATCAAATAGATTGACGCCTTCAAGTTCTTTGGTTTCACCCGTTGCGACAATCACATGTTCTGTTGGAACTTTGAAATCTTCGATCAACATTTTGCGCAACTCTTCAGCATGGAGCGTTGGCTTATCCTTTGATTTTGGTTCGGATTGAAGCAGCATAACAGGGCGGATAAATTCGCCGGTTTCTTTGCCTTCTTGCTTTGCGGTTTCCGCTAGTTCATCAAGCCACGCAATGGCATCGCCAATCGTTTCGCGTGGATCAGATCGACCGCGAAGGATGACGGGAAGCTTTATCATTTCGGCTGCCTTGAGTTCGGCGGCGGAAACCTGATGCAAGACGTTGGAAGCGTAAATTCCCTTTTCAGGCCTATGCTCTTCCGGCGTCACGGGCGTTGCGGTGAATTCAACGATCAGCGAGGGTTTTAGCCGTGCCAAGGTATCAAACGATAAATCCGTTCGCGCATTGTGGGCTTCATCCACAATCACCATCGGGCGGCGCAAGCGTAGCACGTTTGCAAGCGAGGGAACCGGATCGCCAGACGGCCCGATTTCCAATGCGCCGCGCAATCCTTCAGCCAAGCCGCTGAAATGATCCATGAGTTCGCCGTTGGCTTCATACACCTTGCGGCCTTCTGTCTCTTCCACGCGAAAGGCTTGGATCGTTGAGACGATAATCACCGCCCCGCCGTCATAGTCGGCGCGCTTGGCGTAGAGCGCATCGGCAACAGTCATCACCCGAACGTTTTCGCCAAACCTATCGGCAAGCGCGCGGCGGTTCGGGTGTGCCCTGTCTTGAAGTGTGGCTAAGGTCTGTTCGCGAATGGTTTGCGAGGGCACAAGCCAAAGCACTGTCGGCGCATCGGTGCGCAAGAAACTATCAGCCGCAACGCTGATTGAATGCGCCGCTAGAATTGTTTTGCCGCCGCCTGTTGGAATGCGAAGGCAAACATAGGGCAGTCCGGGAAGGCTTGGCGGTTGCACAAAAGGCCGCTTTGTCAGCGCATAGAAAGCTGTGTCGGCGTCGTTAAACTCAACAGTCTTTTCCAAAAACTTGCGAAGCGCGCCAAGCGTCTGGATTTGATATTGCTTGAGGGTGAAAACGGGCAATGTCATTCTGATTTGCCCTTTGATTTTTTTGGCTTCGAAGCAGTCACCATTTTTGCAGTTTCGCGCTCAAAGTCACCTTCAAATGCTTTGTCTTGCGTGATCCGGTATTTTTCATACTCTTTTTCAGCCAGCGCCTTGGCAACTTCGTTGCGCACTTTGCCTGCATTTTGCAAAATATCATATTCGTTGAACGTCAAGAACGCATCAAGCTTCACAACCCAATCAGCCATTTTCATGGGGATTTGCCGCGCGGCCTGATTTTCTGCATAGTCGAGATACATTGATACAACGCGCTCAAGTTTTTTGATTGCGTCTTCAGGCAAATAGTTCTTGGCAATGGCAACATCGGATTTCAGAATTTTGCCGTGCGGGGCGTTCTTCCACGTTTGCAATCCCATATTCGTCTGGCTTGCATCCGCTGTATCGGCAATCGTTTCAGCCGCCGTCTTGCCGGTAATTGCCCAGTGCAACTTGTTCTGAACAGTTTTGAAAAACGTTTGGGTAATGTCCGTGTCTTTCAAATAGTCTATGCTGCATTGCTGATAAATATCAGTGATCTTGAGATAGAAGCGCCGCTCGCTTGCACGGATTTCGCGAATGCGCTCAAGCAATTCATCGAAATAGTCTTTGCCGAACTTTTTGCCTTGCATCAGACGGTCATCATCCATGGCAAAGCCTTTGATGATGAATTCACGCAATACTGACGTTGCCCAGATACGAAATTGCGTTGCCTGCTTGCTGTTGACGCGATAGCCGACGGCAATAATGGAATCTAGATTATAGAAACTTGTTAGATAGCTTTTGCCATCATCGGCAGTTATTCGGAATTTCCGAATAACTGAATCTTCGAGCAATTCATTGGTTTTGAAAATGTTTTTCAAGTGTTCGTTGATCGTCGGCACTGTCACATCAAATAGTTCTGCCATACGCTTTTGGGTAAGCCAGAAGCTTTCCTCTTCGAACAATACTTCGACACGGATTGCACCCGTTGCGCCCGTATAAAGCAGGATTTCGCCTTCGCGCGGTGGTGTTTTGTCCGCCATGCTCAAAGCCCCTCAATCTGGTAGGGGATTTGCTTGAACGTGACGCCAAGGCGGGCGAGGCGGTCTTCTGGCACGGTGCAGCCTTCGCCATAGACAATACGCGCGCCCGTGAAATTAGCTTCCGGCAAGGGCAGCGTGTCGAGAACGCCGCTAGTGAGAACATTGCCCGCGCTGACACTTGCAACGCCGACGGCCTGCGCATCATGCAGCAAATAGATTGCGCGGCCTTGGAAAGTGCCTATAAGCGGCGTTGAGCCATCCACGCGGCGCGGCAAGGGCGAACCCGTCTCGCAAAAGAACACATGGGCGGCAAGGTCCGGAAACGTCACGGCGGGGTTAACATTGCCATCGGCATCAAACAATGGTTCGCCAAGAGTGCAGAACCGGAAGCCCGAACCTAGCCCTTTGACCGGAGTAATTTTCCCAGTCTTATCAGAATAACTGAAGCCTTTTATAACGGAAGATATTCTTTTCGCGGTGACTTCCGCCGCGATTTTTTCTTCGAGCTCAATCAAAATAAAACGTCTGCGAGCATTATCTTCAGAGTTATTGCGCAGCAATGAATGCGCTGTTGTTCCAGAGCCGCCAAACGAGTCCATAACCAACGCCTCGTCATCTTCAGCGCCGCACTTTAATATATATGAAATCAGATCAACCGGTTTGGGATAGCTAAAATCAACACCCATACGCCTTAGTTCATTTTTACTTCTCTCGGTTGTCCCTAATTCGCGCAAAACCGATAAAATGTTTCGAGCCGAAGCTCGTGATTTTCTGTATCTTACACAGCCGTTCGCGTTAAGATAAAACGTGATTTCATCTTCGCCTTCTTTTATCGGATTGCATCCATTATCAATAAATTCTTTTAACTTGTTTGCATTCGCCCAGCCTGAAAATATTCTACAATCTGAAACTAGCCTTCCATCATCAATAACCATATCGTCTATTCTAACTGGTATTCGAGATATTTTATATTTTGCCTGCAAACCGCGCGATATTTCTCTTTCAGCAATTGCGGCTTCAAAAAAATCATCGTCAACATTTTCTTTCGAAAGTGTCACCTTCTCAATTGAGCAAGGGAATCCATGTGGAAGCAAAATCACATGCGGGGGATTTTTCGTCCCATTTTTTGTAATGTTGTTGTCCGCGAAACCAGCAAGTAAATTGCTATCTTTTCTAGTGTTTGGGTCGATTGTGCTCCCAATTGCAAATTTTCTAAATCTAAAATTTGCATAGTAGCTGATTATATATTCATGGTTTATTTTGATTAGAAGCTGATTGTCTGTGTTACCTTCAGTATTCCATACAAATGTAGCAGCGTGATTTTTTTTACCAAAAATGTCATCGCATACAGCTTTTAGGTTTTGATATTCGTTGTCGTCGCATGAAATAAATATTGCTCCGTCGTCCCTCAAAAATTCTTTGAGCAAACGTAGCCTTGGATACATCATGCAAAGCCACTTATCATGGCGAGATAGGTCTTCCGCTTCCTTGCCAACAACAGAACCAAGCCACGTTTTTATTTCGGGAGAATTGTTATTGTCATTATATACCCAGCCCTCGTTGCCGGTATTATAGGGCGGGTCGATATAGATGCATTTTACCTTGCCAGCATAATAAGGAAGCAGCGCTTTGAGGGCTTCCAGATTATCACCCTGCACCAAAAGATTGCCCGCGTCCGGATCGCCAACGCTTTTGTCTTTATCGCAATGGATCAGCCGATAAGGCACTTCGCGGTGGTGGTTAACCACGGCTTTTTTGCCGATCCAATCCAATGTGGGCATTGTGTCTGTCTTTCCCGAAATTGCTTAGGCTGAATCAATTGCCACGATTCGCGCATAAGTAACACCATTGCGCGCGGGATAATGCCGCGCGCCATAGAAAGCCGTGGATAAGCGTTCACGGGCTTGGCCGTTGGCTTCTGGCATTGTGCAACAGCGCTTCCAGCGCCGCGATTTCAGCCGCGCTAATCTGGCTTCCCGTCGCATTGGTTGACTTGCTCAAACCACGAATGATTTCGCTTTGCCTATGCGCCGAAACGTTGCCGTATGAATTGAACGTTGTCAGCACTTGTTCATGGCCAAGGTTTTGCGACCATGATTTGAACTCTTCTGGCGAGCGGCAAATTTCTTCGCCAAAGCGCACCAATGTTTTACGGATTGAATGCGGATTAAACGGCGGCAAGCCAGCTTCTGTGAAGGCGCGCTTGAACACTTTACGGATTGCATCGGCATTCTTCCAATGTTCGCGCTTCAAGCCCATTGCCGCGAAACACCCATTCTCATCTAAGCCCAGAAGCGTTTGCGGGAAAAGCGGATCATCCGGCCCGAACCTATGAACGTCCTTCAGATAGGCAATCCACTCAATGACAATTTGTTCGGCCTGCCCGCCGACTTGGAAGAAATCCGTTTCGAATGTCTTGCGGTTTTTCGTGCGCACAAATCGCGCATCCTGAAACACTTTGCGCGCGGCAAGGTCTATTTGCCGCAACGAAAGCGAGGCAATTGCATCATCGCGCGCGCCCGTAAGCAGGGCGAAAGCAATGATCGCTCTATCGCGTTTTTCGATTGCCGTTTCGTGTTTCATGCCACCCAGAACAAAGTGCACTTGGTCTAAATCCGGCGCGGGGCGTTCACGCTTAGCGGTGGCAATACGCGCATCATTGGCGCTGATATTGAAATAGTCGCAATCTGTATGTGTGATTTTCGACTTATAACCGGATTGATCCGCAAGCCACAAAAAGAAACCCTTCAGCGCATCGAACCGCGATTTGATTGTGGCTTTTGCCATCGGCTTGCCGGTCTTGGCGTTGGTGGCTTCCAATTGGTCGCTCTTAAATTTCTTGGCCTGCCCAATATGAAACGCGGCGAAATCCTTATGTTTAGTGGATAGTTCAAACAGCGCGATTGCCGCTGTGATTTGATCAATTGAATGCGGTGAAAGGCGCTTGGCTTCTTGCAGCCAAATGACATAAGCGCGCTTGATCCGTTCGTTTTTTGGATGGTGTTTTTGCATGGTATTTTATTCCCTCTCTAAGTGATCATTTGAACGGGGCGTCGTGCCCTTGTTTAAGGGTTCGTGTGCGGGCGGGAATGAAACGTGCAAATTTGCCTTCAATGGCTCTAGCAAGGCGTAAGACGCGCCCTTATTCATAACTGTTGAGCAAACAGCACAAAGCGCTGTGAGCATTCCGGCTTTCGGGTTTTTGGGCAAATATTCCACCATGTTAAACGCTGGCTTGCGCGGCGCTTTGCAGGTGAAGCAACGGAATTCGTCTGAAGCCATCTTCAGTTTTGGTGGCTTCCTAGCCTTCAAGAACGCGACCAAATCCCCGCCTAATATCAAGTAAGGTCTTTGGTCTTTGATGTAAGGAAGGCCTGTTTTAAGCCAGCGAAGGACAGTGCCCTTCGCCACGCCTTGATTTCGCGCGACTTCGCCGACGGTATAAGAAAGCCCGCTCTTGACGGCGCGCCAACCCTTGGCCCGCGCCATTCATTTCGCCCCGCTTTCGATGAACGTGCGAATGTCTTCCACCCGCCAAGCGGATATACGCGCGCTCAGCTTAACCGGCTTAGGATAACGCCCCGTCTTTATGCCCGCCCACCAAGTGGACTTGCTAACGGGAATAGGCCCATGCGGCGCGATGATTGAAGGAAGGCGAAGAAAGCCTGTTTGGGGAAGTTGGTTTTGGGTGGCCATGATCAGTTGCCCGCCTTTGTATTGCCGCCAACGGCGGGTTTCGGCGCAAGACCATTTCGCTTTGCCTTCGCGGCTTCGATAGCTTCAATAATATCAGCTTTTAGCCATCGGCTTAGGCCGCCAAATTTTACTGGTTGGGGAAAAGTTCCATCAGCGACACGCCGCCAAAAAGAGGACTTTGAGCATCCTATAATTTTTGCGGCTTCCGCATCGCGAATAAGCCCGTCGAGATTGGTTGAGGTCATTTGATATCCAATGCGATTGTTTGCAACTGAATTCATATGACAGTGCGTTTGGAGACATTGGCGGGCAATGTCCTTACTTTTTCAAATGGCGATTCCAGAGTTTGCGGTTAGCCACCGCCGAAGTGCCCAAACCATTACGATATGCAAGTTCAGCGGCCCTAAAAATAGAGTGCCCCGATTTTAGAAGCCGTGATATTTCTGAAATTACACTTCCTGTTCTCAGCCTCGTTTGTGCCGATTTGGCCAACCCGCCAAGACTTGCGCTCTTGAGATTTTTCTCGCCTCGAAGAAAATGGGCTTGATTATTTCTTGTTTGCTCTATTAATGCCACGAAGTATCCGTGAGCATATCGGTTATCTTTTATCATCAAAGCATGATCTGCCATAGCAGCAAGCCAAAATACATCGAATGGCTTAGAGAAATATTGTGCCCATACCGCTATCATAAAGACCTTAATGTCTTTTTCGTCAAAATTATCTTTCATGCTGACTATTTGAGCTTGTATTTTACTCCAATCAGCAAAATCACATACATTTCTTACTTCACTTGAAATCTGATCAAACAATTCTTCTGGATCAATATTAGAAAACTGTTCCTCAATCACTTTTCTGACTGTCCCGAATCCAGATGACTCATCCGTATCTACGTAGGTCTGCCAGTCTAGTTCAAACGTGTCGCCAGTATTCGGATAGTCACGTTTGTTCGTTTTTTCATCAATTATGGCCAATTGGGTAAATTTCGCGAGGCCTCGGCGAAACTCGGTCAATCTAACCGTTTTTCCCTCTAGGGATGAAATCTCACCCATTCTAGTTTTTAACTCTAGGGATTCTGGATTTCTTACTGTCATGAGTCATCGTGGAGAATATTTAGAAATTCACAACATAAAATTGCACAATTAGGTCACTGTTAGGTCATCCTTCCAAAAATTTCCACAGCCCACCACTCGGCCATTTTTACACGTTCTTCCCAATAGAGCGCTCTATGATAGGCTTTGCGCACTTCGTCGGCTCCGATATGGCCTAGTTCGGCCTCTATAGCGTCCGCATTGAAAAGGCCGCTTTCGTTCAGCAAAGTTGACGCGCTGGCACGGAAGCCATGTGAGGTCGCTTCTGTTTTGGCGTAACCCAAACGCCGCAAGGCTGAATTCAAGGTGTTTTCGCTTAGCGGGCGTTCGGCGTATTGTGTTGAGGGAAACGCCAAGCGCCGGTTGCCGGTATGCTTTTGAAGTTCGCGAAGGATTTCAACGGCCAATGCCGGAAGCGGCTTCTTATGTTCGCGCCGCATTTTTGTGCGCACCGCCGGAATTGTCCAAGTTGCCTTATCAAAATCAAACTCTTTCCATTCCGCTTGGCGCAATTCCCCCGGTCTTGAATAGAGCAACGCCATAAGCTTAAGCGCCGCGCGGGTTTCTATTGTGCCTTCATAGGTCCAAATGGCGCGTAGCAGACCCTCAAAGTCACGCCAATTCGTTATTGCCGCCCTATGGGTGACCTTTGGGGACACCAAAGCGCCCTTCAATCCAAACGTAGGATCATTAGACGCCATCGCGCTGGCAATAGCATAACGGAATATTTGACCAATCACCGCCCTTAAGCGTTTGGCGGTTTCGTAATTGCCCAGCGCTTCAATCTTTCGAAGAGGAATGAGTATTTCGGAAGCGGAGATTTCGCCGATTGGCCGGTTGCCAATGTCTGGCAGGGCGAGACTGACAAGCCAGCGCTTTTTCGTCAATGTAACTTTCGCTAATCCTTCTTTCTCACATTTCATCAAAAACTCATCGGCAACAAGTGCGAAGGTATTGGCTTCGGACGATTGCTTGGCGATTCTATCCAGCTTTGATTGGACCGACGGATCAATACCAAAAGCCAATAACTTCTTTGCCGCGTCTCGTCGTTCCCGCGCATCGGCCAAGCCTATTGCCGGATATGCGCCAAACGACAAAAGTTTCTGCAGACCGTTGAAGCGATAAGACATTCGCCAAAGTTTGCCACCGCTTGGCGTCACCAAAAGATGCAGCCCACCGCTATCACTAACCTTAAACGACTTGTCAGAAGGCCTTAAGTTATTGATTTGTCTATCAGAAAGCGACATTTGTTGGTATCTCACTTTGCGAAACTGTTGGTATTTGGCCAATATACCAACACACATACCAACAAATTCATCGGATACCAACAGACGCCCTAGCACCCTCTAGGACTGAAATTAGCGAAAAACTGGCAAAAAGGCATAAAAAAATCCGCTTTCGCGGGGTTTTCTTTGATTTAGGACGAGCTCGGACGTCATAAAAATTGGGTTTGGTGCCCAGAAGAGGACTCGAACCTCCACGCCTTGCGGCACACGGACCTGAACCGTGCGCGTCTACCAATTCCGCCATCTGGGCAACGGGGCTCGTATAGGTGGGCTAGGCTGGGCTGTCAACGCAAAACAGCGGGTTCAAGCAAACATCAGGCCTTACTGGCTTTTGGCGATTGCCCGAAACATTTCAATTGTTTCTTCCGAAATCAACGCGCCGCCTTCGCCATCGTCACTGAACTGGCGGTCTGCTGAGGTTTTAACAATCACGGTTTTTGCCGGTCGGTTGACATAGATATATTGGCCATAAATACCGAGGGCAAAAAACTCGCCTGATGCATTTTCAGGCACCCACCATTGATAGCCATAGCCGAAACGGTCAGACTCTGCCGCCTTAGGTGCGCTGGCTATAACAGACTGCATCGTCCACTCTGCGGGTATGATCTGCTGCCCGTTAAACACGCCAAGACCAAGCATCATCTGGCCAAAGCGCGCATAATCACGGCTGCGGATATTGAGCCCACCCAGCGCGAAGGCGACATTTTGGCTGTCTGTGACGTAATAGGCATCCTCTTCAACACCGAGCTTGTTCCATAGCGTTTGCTCCATGAATTGTTGAAGCGGTATGCCGGTTGCGCCACGCAGCACCATTGAAAGAACGTGCGTATCGATAGATGTGTATTGCCGTGCAGTGCCGGATTCGCGCGAGCGCTCCTTTATACTTGCTGCAAACGCGTCCATGGATCCGCCAAGCGCCAGCACCCGTCCCATCTTGTTAATATCTGACCAGAAACTTAAGTAATCCTCATTGAACTTTGCACCCGATGCCATGTTGAGCACATTACGAATGCTCACGCCCTCATAGACAGACCCTTTCAGCAAAGGCGCATAGGCTTCGACCGGATCATCAACGCTCTTAATGCGCCCGTCTGCCACAGCAATTCCAAACATCGCTGACAAAAAAGATTTCGCAACCGACCAAGAAATTCGACGATCCTCAGCTTTGGTGCCAAGGTAGTAATCTTCAAATACTAAATTGCCGTTTTTAATAACCACCAAAGATGTCGTGCTTGTGGTGCTCAGCCACTCTTTCACGGCTTTGGTTTGGCCTTTCCAAACATAATTTGCGGGCAAGTCTTGTTTAGCCACCGGCCATTCGTAAGCTGGCCCGCTGCGGGCTACGGGTGTCCAGAAAAACAAATCTTTCATTGACGAAAAATTGCTGACAATATTGGGTTGATCAAACAGAGTGTTGACATTGGCAAGCCGCATGAGCGTATCACGGTTAATGTAAGCAGCGATGCTGGCAGCGCCAGCGATAATCGCCAAGCTTAACCCGGCTATACGCAGTTTCTTGCCCATAGGGATCACTCCAAGATTTCTCTGGAAACGACGCGTGAATCATTGCCAATTTCATAAATTGTTGGCACACCCGTTTCGATTTCAAAACCTAAAATTTGTTCATTGTCGAGGCGATTCAAAACCTTGGCAATCGCGCGCAAGGAATTTCCATGCGCCGCTACAAGCACGGTATTTCCGGACAATACCTCGGGTAAAATATCGGTGACAAAATACGGCAACGCACGCGCCAAAGTGTCCTTCAGGCTTTCGCCGCCGGGAGGGGGCACATCGTATGAACGACGCCAGAGAAGCACTTGCTCTTCGCCCCATTTGGCGCGGGCGTCGTCTTTGTTGAGGCCGGCAAGCTCGCCATAGTCGCGCTCGTTGAGTGCTGCGTTGCGGATGGTTTTCAAATCGGACTGGCCAACGCCATCCAAAATATGTTGGCAGGTTTTTTGGGCGCGCTGCAAATCTGATGTGAAGGCGATGTCGAATTTCAGGCCCCGCGCATTAAGTTCTGCGCCGGCCTTCTTAGCCTCGGCAATGCCCTGTTCGGTGAGATCCGGATCGCGCCAGCCGGTGAACAGGTTTTTCAAATTCCAGTCGCTTTGGCCGTGGCGCACGAGGACGAGGGTTCCAGACATTTTGGTTTCCTTGGGGTTATTAGTTGAGATCAAGCACATCGCGCATTGAATAGAGGCCGGCTTTTTTACCGTGCGCCCACATAGCTGCGCGGATGGCGCCTTGGGCAAACATATCGCGGTTGACGGCGTGGTGGGTGAGCGTGATGTGCTCATCAAGACCTGCAAACAGCACCGAATGATCGCCCACTACGGAGCCTCCGCGCATGGTCGCAAAGCCGATGGAGCCATCCACCCGCGCACCCGTATGGCCATCGCGCACCCGCACGGCATTATCGTTAAGGACAATGCCCCGGCCCTTGGCGGCGGCCTCGCCGAGCAACAGCGCCGTGCCGGAAGGGGCATCCACTTTGTGCTTATGGTGCATTTCCAAAATTTCGATATCGAAGTCTGAGGCACCGAGTGCGCGGGCGACTTTTTCCGTAAGCGCCGCCAGAATATTGACGCCGAGGCTATAATTGCCGGATTTGACTATTGTGGCATGGCGCGCCGCAGCAAGAATTTTTGCATCGTCTTCGTCTGTGCAGCCTGTTGTGCCAATGATATGGACGATGCGGGCCTGTGCGGCGTAGGCGGTAAATTCTGTGGTCGCGGCGGGAATGGTGAAATCCAAGACGCCATCTGCATGGGCAAAGGCGCGTAGCGGATCATCACTTATCGGAACGCCAATATGGCCGATGCCTGCCACTTCGCCCGCATCCATGCCAATCTGTGGTGCGCCCTTGCGCTCGACTGCGGCATGAAGCACTGCGCCGTGCAGAACCACGCCGTCCTTCTTGGCGATGGCGCGAATGAGCGCCTGGCCCATTCGTCCTGCCGCGCCGACGACTACCAGCTTCATGTCACTCATTTTGGCGCACCCTTTGCAGCCCGTTTTGCTTTTGGTTTTTCGACCGGTTTGTCTTCGATTTGTTTGCCATTTTGCATGGCAAAGAAGCGGGCGTAAATACCATTTTTGGCATTAACGAGCTGATCGTGAGTGCCCTCTTCGGCAATCTGCCCATCCATCAGCGTGATGATCTTATTGGCATGGATGATGGTGGAAAGCCGGTGGGCAATCACAATCGTCGTGCGGCCCTTCATGGCGGTTTCCAACGCCTGCTGCACCAGCCGTTCAGACTCATTGTCGAGCGAGGACGTGGCTTCATCCAACAGCAATATCGGCGCGTTGCGCAGCATGGCGCGGGCGATTGAGATGCGCTGGCGCTGGCCGCCGGAAAGCATCGTGCCGTTTTCGCCCGCCTCGGTGTCGTAGCCGTTTGGCTGTTCGATAATAAAGTTGTGAGCGTTGGCCAGCTTTGCAGCATCTTCAACGTCAGCGTCAGTAGCATCCGCGCGGCCAAAGCGGATGTTATCGCGGATGCTGCCTTCAAACATGTAAGGCGCTTGGCTGACGTAGGCGATTGCGTTGCGAAGTGATTGTTTGGTCACGGTCTTTATGTCCGTGCCGTCAATCGAGATGGCGCCGTTTGCCGGATCATAAAAGCGCAAAATCAAATTGGCGATGGTAGATTTGCCGGAGCCGGAAGGGCCGACAATGGCTGTGGTTTCACCCGCTTTGGCGATGAAGCTAGTGATCCTCAACACAGGATTATCGGCATCGTAAGCAAAGTCAACTTTTTCAAAGCGCACCTCGCCGTTGGTGACGATAAGCGGTTTGGCGTTTGCGCTGTCCGGTTCTCGGGCTTTCAAGTCCAAAATATCATAGACCATTTGGGCGTTGACCAGTGCGCGGGTCATTGTCACTTGCAGGTTGGCAAGGCGGCGGGCGGGGTCATAGGCAAGCAGAAGCGCTGTGATAAAGGCAAATGTTGCGCCGGGCGGAATGGCTTGGTGCACGGCTCTAAAGCCGGAGTATGCAATAACGCTGGCGACCGTCAACCCTGCCAACGTTTCGGCAATCGGGGCCGTACGCTCGGAAATATTGGTGATTTTATTGGCGCGGTTTTCAGCCGCTTTAATCAAGCTATCGACGCGGGCGACAATGGCACTTTCCATCGTGTAGGCCTTGACGACGGCGACGCCTTGCGTGCTTTCTTGAATGGCTCCAAGCAATTTTGAGTTCAGCACCACCGATTCACGCACCACGCTGCGCACGCGCCGCGCCAGATAATTCACGCCGAAAATCAGCGGCGGCGCGGCTGTGATGGTAAATAGCGACAACAGCGGATCTTGATACACCATCACGCCAATGAGGGCGACCAGTGTCATGAAATCGCGGGCGAAGCTTGTTAGCGTCACGTTGAGAATATCGCGAATACCGGCAACATTTTGATTGAGCTGCGCGCTCAATGTGCCGGAATGTATGCCGGAAAAAAACCGCATATCGAGCGACATTAGTTTTTCCACCAAACGGCGTTGATAACGGGCGGCAAGATTATTGCCGACACGGGCGAAGATTACAGCCTGCGTATAAGAGGCTAACCCGCGAATGAGGAAGGCCCCGAACACTGACGCGCTGATAATCAAAATCACATTTTGATTGCGCTCGTAGAAAATCTTGTCGATCACATCGCGCATGATCCACGCCACAAAGGCGGTAGACCCGGAAATCAGCAGCAGGCAAAATGTGGCAATAGCGTAGCTGCCCAAATAATCACGGGCGTTTTCGCTGAATACCCGCTTTATCAGGCCTTTTGGATCCAATGCATGGGCTTTTGCCTGCGCAGTCGCTTGGGTAACTTCGCTCAACCGGGTGTTTCCGCCATTTTACGATTATCTTGCCGATGCTGATAGTGCGCTTGGCTGGCAAAGGTCAAGCACGAGGGGTCTAAAGAGCGTTCAGTGGGTCCAACGCTTGCCGTGCAGATTAATACCAAAATGTGCAGGAGCCTTGGCATAAGCACCAAGCCCGGCCACTGCGGCGAGCGGATGCGTCACCACGAATATCGGCGTTTGCGCCATAAATTCATTATGTGGCGCTTTGTTTTCAAACTCTGCCCGCAATCCGCCTTGCGCCAACACACTTACGATTTTCTGCGCTATACCGCCGGATAGATAAACCCCGCCGCGTGCCATAAACACCAGCGCTAAATCGCCCGCGTAGCGGCCCAAGATATTGGCGAAGAGATTGACGGCCTCCGTGGCTTGCGGGTCGTTCCCTGCAAATGCCGCCGCCGTTACCTGCGCTGGCTCGGTGACAGTTGTCGCGCTATTTTCAACAGCGCATATGGCACGATAGACATTGACCATGCCGCGACCGCACAGAATTTGCTCGCCGGAGACCCGCCCGCCGATAGTTTCGATATGTGGAAATATTTCATAATCGCGGGCCGTGCGCGGGCCGACATCCATATGGCCGCCTTCGCCCGGAATCGGATACCAGCGCGAGCCTATTTTGATAAGGCCTGCCACACCAAGCCCTGTGCCGGGGCCGAGCACCACACGCGGCGCATCCTCAATCGCCGCGCCGCCGCCAATTTGCGTTAGATGCTCCTTGCCAAGCGAGGCAACCGCCAACGCCTGCGCTTCAAAATCATTGAGCACGATTATATCGCTCAGGCCAAGCATATCCATCATCACATGCGGGCGCACCACCCACGGGCAGTTGGTCAGTTCAATTTCATCGCCGCTGATGGGGCCTGCAACGGCCAAAATCGCAGTGCGAGGCTTGACGCTGGCCACCGGCAAGATGGCATCACGAATGGCGATGTCTATATTGGCAAAGCTTGCGGTCTGAACATTATTGAATGAAACAGGCTCGCTGTCTTTTGTTAGCAGTAGGGCAAAGCGGGCGTTTGTGCCGCCAATATCGCCTACCAGAACCGGATATTCAAACTCGTTCACACCATCGCTCATGCACTTAATCAATCATCGCTAATATTGCTATTCGGCTCTTGCCTGTCTTCCCTAAGGGCAGGCCGCCAATTTGCAAGCAGTGTGACTAAAAGTAAAACGGCAGTTGCCTTATTCAGTGCCATCGGAATGTCATAAACCAGCGCCAGACGCATCAAGGCTTTCACATCCACATCATGGGGCATGGGGGTCAGTGGGTCGACAAAGAAGATCAGTGCATCGACTTGGCCCTCGGCAATCAGGGCACCGATCTGCTGGTCACCGCCAAGCGGGCCGCTTTTGAGACGTATAATAGTGAACTCAGGACAAGCCTCCTGCACCAAGCCGCCAGTCGTACCAGTGGCCACAAAACTGTTCGGGGCCAGCAGTGCGCGATGCGCGAGCGCGAACTCCACCATGTCGGCTTTTTTCTGATCGTGAGCGATAAGGGCAAGACGCAAGGTTGATGTCCCTGATGAAAAGATTAAGAACGCTTTTAAAGCCTATATCTAAGCTTGGATGAGAAGAAAAGCGGGGCGGAATTCTTAAGCTTTGCCAATTGCAATGCGCGCACCACAATAGGCGGCCACGCCTGAGATAAATGTGCCCCACGTCACGTCCACCAGAACCAGATTGATATGCCAATCGCGCATGATGGTCCAGCTGGTCATTTCATAGCAGGAATAGGCCACGAAACCCAAAACCGCGCCATTTATCAGCGCAATGTTAGGATTTCCGGCCCGCAAGGCAGGCATCCCCGCGAGAAAGACCAGCCCGAATATATGGATTGCATAAAACAGCGAGGCCGGAACAAGGCGCAAACTATCCAGCATCAGCGGGCCAAGGTACGCCAAAAACAGCGGGCGCATCACCAGCGGGATGACAAGCGCATCGGCCGCCAAAAGCACGGCTGCGGTGGCGAGGCTGAGAGGCCAAATTTTCATCGTTTCAGATCCCGGCTATAGATTATGCACTATTGCGCGCCATAAGTGACTTCAGCAGCAGATTTCGGCCCCGCCGCATCCAGAATTTGCGCGCACACTGGTGGCAGGTCAGCCAGCGTTATTGGCTTCTTTTTCACCGGTGGCTTATCGCTTGGCTTTGGTTTGCGCCATGGCTCATCGGTAAACCACCAGGCAAGCGCATCGCCGCATCCGTCGCCCTTCACCACAGGTTCTTGGCCCTTACAGTTGGGCGAGTCTTTCGGACAGGTTATGCGAATGTGCATGTGATAATTATGCCCCCAGTAGGGCCGCACTTTCGATAACCATGAACGATCACCCTTCGCTGTTTCGCACAGCTTTTTCTTGATGCCGGGATGCACCAATATCCGCTCAACGCGGGCATAGCTGGCTGCCGTCTTGATAATTGCCAATTGGCCGGGTGTCCAAACATCCGGATCGACATAAAGACTGTCACCCTTAATCATCGAGGTCGCGGATATATCTTCGCGCTCTTGCTTGGTCAATTTGCGGTTTGGCATAGGCGTTAGCCATACATCGGCATCGAGCCCGATTTGATGTGAGGCATGGCCGGTGAGCATCGGGCCACCGCGAGGTTGCGAGATATCGCCGACAAGCAAGCCGTTCCAGCCCACTTTTTTACCATCAAGGGCAAGGCGCTCCAGCACCTTGATAAGATCAGGATGACCCCAGTTACGATTGCGCGAGAGACGCATCACTTGCCATGCGGGACCATCAACCGGAATAGCCACCCCGCCTGCCAAACAGCCTTTTGAATAGAATCCGGCAGATGCCGGTTCGCTCAAGGCAGGCAGCTTTACAGCGCCAAATAGTTCCTTGGCGGGGGTCTTATCCTTGGCAAACCCTGCGCCCAAACTTGAGCCCAGAATTAGTGCGGCGCAAATAATCGTGCGGAACTTCAACATGCCACTCTCCAAAATAGATAGACCATCAGCCTTGGGTTATTATGGTTAGCGAATGGTTAACGCTCCCAATTTTGCTCATGCCAAAGCGCATCTATGGCGACGCGATAATTGGGGTAATCAAACTCAAATCCAGTCGCCCGTAACTTGGCATTGGATACTTTTTTCACCTCACCATAAAACGAGCGCGCCATTGGCGACATTTGTGCATCATCATAGGCGATTTCCTCAGGTGGCGTCACGCCCATCAGATTTGCAGCATAGGTCACCACATCTTGCGGCGGTGCGGGCTCGTTGTCTGTCACGTTAAAAAGCCCGCCGAAGTTCTTGGCGCTAAGGTGCAGCACCGCCCGCGCAATGTCACTCACATGAATGCGGTTGAACACTTGGTTCGGCTTTATAATGCGCTTGGCCGTGCCATTGGCCAAATTGACAAATGTGTTGCGCCCCGGACCATAAATGCCGGACAGGCGCAAGATAGCCAACGGCACATCTGCTTTGTCGGCGTACTCTTGCCACGCAGTCTCGGCTACCAGTCGTTCAACGGAGCGCTGCGACACGGGCTTGCAAATAGTGTCTTCATTCACCCACCCGCCATCATGATCGCCGTAAACGCCCACGGTAGACAGGTAGCCAATCCACTCCAGCTTGTTCAGCGCCGCCAGAAACTGGTTGGCAAATTTTGGCACCAACGTATCGCCATGCTCGTTTGGGCCAATGGAAACAACAAGATGCGTGACGGAGCCGAGCCACGCCAAAAGGTCGGCATGGAGATCGTCGCCGGCAAATTCAAATGGCGTCATGCCACTGGCGGCCAGCATTTCAAACTTGGCGCTGCTGCGCGTTGTTCCCGCTACTGTATGGCCAGCGGCGCTCAATTGCCTGCCGATTTCCAATCCTGAGAAACCCGCTCCAAAAATGAATGTATCAGCCATACTATCCGCTTAAAATATCTTGAAAATACGCTTCTGCGCACCCGCGCAGCAGAACCACATATGAACCATTCCAGCAAGTGCGCTCCTCTGCCTCAGGCGTCAATCTTAGCGTTGCGCAGCCGCAGCGCGTTACCGATGACGCTGACCGAGCTCAAAGCCATAGCGGCGGCAGCAATCATCGGTGAGAGCAGGATGCCAAAAACCGGATAAAGAACGCCAGCAGCAATTGGCACGCCTGCTGCATTGTAGATGAAGGCAAAGAACAGGTTTTGCCGGATATTGCCCATCACGGCTTTCGACAGGTTCCGCGCACGCACGATGCCCATCAGGTCGCCAGTGAGAAGCGTAACACCTGCGCTTTCCATGGCGACATCGGTGCCCGTGCCCATGGCAATGCCAACATCGGCAGCGGCAAGAGCCGGAGCATCATTCACCCCGTCACCTGCCATAGCAACAATGCGCCCTTGCGCTTTCAGCTTGGCAACAACATCGGCTTTCTTATCGGGCAGCACATCGGCCTCAACCTCGGTAATGCCCAAGCGCTTGGCAATGGCATCCGCCGTAATACGATTGTCACCCGTCAACATCACAATCCGCAGGCCCGCCTCGCGCAGCGCCGCGAGTGCTTTCGGGGTGGAGGTTTTCACAGTGTCAGCAATGCCGATAGCGCCTGCCAGCTTGCCATTTATGGCTACGAATACTGCCGTCGCCCCATCGCCGCGCATCACATCGGCTTGAGGCATGAGCTCTTCAACGCTGATGTTCAGCTCCTTCAGGAAGTTAGCATTGCCAATTGCCAAGCGCTTGCGCTCCACCATGCCAATCGCGCCTTTGCCGGATGGCGAGTCGAAGCCCGTCACTTTGGCAAGCTCCAACTTGCGTGTTTGCGCCGCTTTGACAATCGCTGTCGCCAGCGGATGCTCGCTGGATTGCTCGACTGATGCCGCCATGCGCAGCAGCTCATTTTCGTCTTGGCCCTTAACTACCGCAATGGATGTCACGGCGGGCTTGCCCTCCGTCAGCGTGCCGGTTTTATCAATAACAATCGTATCGACCTTTTCCATGCGCTCCAGCGCTTCAGCATCGCGGATGAGAACGCCCACTTGCGCTCCGCGCCCGACACCAACCATGATTGACATGGGCGTCGCCAAACCAAGCGCACAAGGACAGGCGATAATCAGAACTGCAACGGCAGCAACCATACCAAAGGTGAAGCGTGGCTCCGGCCCCCAGATAGACCATGCTGCAAATGCCAAAATAGCCGCGATAATAACCGCAGGCACAAACCAGCCTGATACTTGGTCGGCCATGCGCTGAATGGGCGCGCGGCTGCGCTGGGCGTTGGCCACCATTTGCACAATACGCGCCAACATGGTTTCGCTGCCAATGCGCTCCGCCTTCATCATAAACCCGCCGCTGGTGTTTATCGTGCCGCCTATCACTTTCGCGCCCACATCTTTGCTCACCGGCAAAGATTCGCCCGTCACCATGGATTCATCGAGCGAGGAATGCCCCTCAGTTATCGCGCCATCAACAGGCACTTTTTCGCCGGGCCGTACGCGCAACAAATCACCAATAGCTACGAGTTCAAGCGCCACGTCTTCGTCCGCGCCTCCGGGCCTCATGCGCCGCGCCGTTTTGGGCGCAAGGCCTAGCAAAGCTTTGATCGCGCCCGATGTCTGGTCGCGCGCCCGTAGTTCGAGTACTTGGCCCAAAAGCACCAGAACGGTGATAACCGCAGCCGCTTCAAAATAGGTCGAGACAGCGCCGTCCATCTGCCGAAATTGTGCGGGAAAGACGTTTGGGGCTAATGTCGCAACAACACTGTAAACCCATGATACACCCGTACCCATGGCAATCAGCGTAAACATATTGAGATTGCGGGTTATCAGTGATTGCCAGCCGCGCACAAAGAACGGCCATCCCGCCCACAACACGACTGGCGTGGCTAAAACCAGCTGAATCCAATTGGAAAGCTGCTGGCCGAGCAACATCGTCAAGCCGGTAAGATGCCCGCCCATTTCTAAAATGAATACGGGCACGGCCAGCGCCAAGCCAACCCAAAAGCGACGGCTCATATCGGCAAGTTCATGGTTGGGCCCGCTATCAGCCGTCACCACCATAGGCTCCAGCGCCATGCCACAAATAGGACAGGTGCCGGGGCCGACCTGCTGAATTTGCGGGTGCATTGTGCAGGTATAAATAGCCCCTGCCACGACGGACTCCAGTTCTTTGGCCTCAAGGTATTTCGCTGGATTGCCGAGAAACTTAGTTTTGCACCCGGCACTGCAAAAATATTGCTGCTCATTCTTATGAGTAACGATGTGTTTAGCGCCCTCGATTTTGACCGTCATGCCGCAAACCGGATCAATAGCGCTGCCTTGCGGCAGTACTTTCGGCATCTCATGTCCGTGCCCGCTGTGCGAATGGTCCATGTGCCTTACCTCCTGTTACAATATCAGCGGTGCTTGTAATGCAAACTGGTCGTATTGACAGCTATACCCCCCATAGGTATGTGTCAATTATGCAAAACGACACCAAAGCCGCTATTCAAAAACGCTTCAGTCGCATCGAGGGCCAAGTGCGCGGCCTTTCTCGCATGGTCGAAGAGGATCGCTACTGCATTGATATCATCACCCAGATTTCCGCCGTGCGTGCCGCCCTTCGCCGCGCGGAAGAGGAAATCGTGCGCAACCATATTGGCAACTATGTTGAACACGCAATCAACAGCAGCGACAAGCAGGACCAACGCGCGAAAATAGCCGAAATCATGGAAGTGCTCAGGCTTAGTGAGAGGTAATTGGATTTTGATCCGCGCATTTTTGAACGAGATACCTGCCACACGCAGCGCCTTCGCTACGTTGGCCTTTGAATAAAGTTGCTGCGGAAGTTGGCGGCAACAATTCCGAAAAAGAATTCGAGAGCGCTTTGAAGGTTATGGAACGCACCAAATAATCTCTTGAACCGTGCAAGAAGCAGGAATTGCAACTCAGGCTTCAGAAATTTGCGCTTTCAAAAGTATCTGCAGATATTCGGCAAGCGCTGTGACGTCGAAATGCCCGTTTGCCCAATGATGGTCTGCTTCTTTTAATGCTGCGTAATAGGGAGCACGGTTCTCTCTAATGCGTTCTGGAACTATCTTGTTACCTGGCAATAGAGCACCATATCTCATGCATATCAAATAATAACAGGCCGCTCTAGCTGTTCTCCCATTACCTTCGACAAATGGATGTATCCAATTCATTCGCCACAAAGCATAAGCCGCAAGCGTGGTTGGATGCTCATCTATCGTCCAATTCTCGTGGACGACGGATAAGAATTGGTCCATCAAATTCCCAACGTCATTATAGTGCGGGGGTATGTGACTGCCAACGTAAATTGGCTGCTCACGGAAACGGCCTCCAAATTGCGCAATATTGGTTACTGCGGAGTGGTTAAGGGACCAAAGCGTATATTTATCAAACGCTTCGATCCCTTTACGCAATCCAATCTCTATACAATTGGTCAAAAGTTCGTATTGGCGCAGAAGATTTTGCTCTTGAATACGCGCAAAAAATTCAGGGTCGTCCTTTTCGCGCACAGACATAGGTGTTCCTACGAAGCCAATAAAATTGAATGAGAGGTTTTGCGAACAGTGTCTTTTGTTATAAATTTTGAGTCAGGAGAATTTCCAAACGCAAAGCTAATCCGTTGCTCAACAAGTTGCTCTTTAGTAACTGGAGTTTTACGCGACGCTTCGAGAAGGGCTGTCAATTCTAAGTCTACTTTCATTTCGCCAAAAAACTGTTTGCGGTTTGCCATATTTTTCTCCCGATAATTGAACTCAATCGTTAAATCCACGCCATAAGGACAATTTGAGGATCAATGAATTTCCTTGATAATTGCATATACGTTCATGGCTTGTTCCATAAATAGGTTTTAGTCTGATTTGCTTATTTGGTCAAATCACAAACAATGGTGATTGAAGTTTTCTGAATGTGGTAGATTCACTTTTTTACCCTAAGTTTGTATAGTATAATATCACCTTGTTTGCCCTTCCCTCTCCTCGTGAAATGGGGACGGCAAGCATTTTATCCCAGTTCATGCAGCGCCCATCCCGCCGCTTCACGCACAGTCTCATCGCCATCATTAGCCAACTCACTAACATGACCAGCCAACTCCCTATCGCCGCTATTGCCAGCGGCGATGAGCACATTGCGGATGAATTGATTGCGCCCGATGCGCTTGATGGGCGAGCGCGAAAAGTGGGTGCGGAACTGCTCGTCGTCTAAAGCCAAGAGCGATGCCAGACTTGGGGCAATCAAATCTTCCCGTGCCACCAGCTTTGCTTCCTTCGACACTTGCGCAAACTTGTTCCACGGGCAGGCGGCCAAGCAATCATCACAGCCGTAAATCCGGTTACCAATGGCTTTGCGAAATTCGTGCGGGATGGGTCCGGCATGTTCAATCGTCAAATAGGAAATGCAGCGCCGCGCATCCAGTTGGTAGGGCGCAGGGAAAGCATTGGTCGGGCAGGCGTCAAGACAAGCACGGCACGAGCCGCAATGATCGACCTCTGGCTTGTCCAGCTCAAATTCATAGCTGGTGAAAATCGACCCGAGAAACAACCACGAGCCATGCTCGCGGCTAACCAGATTTGTGTGTTTGCCCTGCCAACCCAAACCCGCACTTGCCGCCAGCGGTTTTTCCATCACTGGCGCAGTATCCACAAACACTTTGACCTCATGTTTGGTTTTGGCCTTCAGCCGTCCGGCAATACCCTTCAGCCGGCCCTTCATCAAATCATGATAATCGCGGTGACGGGCATAGACGGAAATATTGCCGACCTTGGGGTTTTCAAGATTTTCCAGCGGGTTCGTTTGCGGTCCGTAATTCATCGCCAGCATGACAACTGACTTAGCCTCCGGCCACAGCTCGTTCGGATTGGCGCGGCGCTCGAAGGTTTCTTCGAGCCAGCTCATCGAGCCGTGGAAACCTTGATCCAGAAAATCGGCGAGCTTGGCGCGGCTGTCGCCGACCGATTTCGCGCTCGTGATACCGACAACGCAGAACCCGTGCGCCTCCGCATCGCGTTCGAGTGTTTTGCGTACGTGCCGCGCATCAACTTCGGGCAATTGGCGCACGCTCTTCGTATCATCTTCGAGCGGTTTACGTGCGCCCGGCATAGGGGTTAAAAGTCCAGATCAGCATAGTGCGAGGACGGCGCAATGCCGCGCACACGGTCCGCCAAAAGCGGCCTGAAAGAGGGGCGTGATTTCACCCGCACATACCAATCTTTGGCAGCGCCGGCATCTTTCCAATCCACTTCGCCAATGTAGTCGAGAATGGAAATGGCCGCTCCCGCAGCCAAATCAGCATAGGAAAAGCGGCTTCCGGCCAGCCAATTGCGCGTTCCGGCAAGCCAGTTGAGATATTTCATATGTTGCTTAATATTGGCTCTTGCCGCCCGAATGGCCGCGCTATCCGGCGCCCCTCCGCCCTCTTCGGCGGTCATGAGAAGCTTAAATATGCGTTCCCGCACCAAGTGCCGCGTCACTTCATTTTCCATTTTGCCCAAGAACCAGTCGCAAAGCCTACGCGCTTCTACCCGTTCAAACGGATCTTCGGCCAATAGCCGACGTTCCCGTTTCAAAGCGCCTCTGGTCTCGTCCAAATACTCGGCCACCACCATTGCGCCGGGAATAATCTGGTTGCGCTCGGCCACCAGCACCGGAATTGTGCCTGCTGGATTAATGGATAGAAATTCGCGCCGCCGCCCCCATGGCTTTTCCTCCACCATCTCAAAATCGACGCCATATTCGCCAAGTCCTAAGCGGACAAAGCGCGAATCTGTGGACATGATATGGTGAAAAAGTGTGAGCATCAGGCCTGATTTGCGAACTTTACATATAATTATGCCCGAAAATCGCCGCGTGACGTTTCGGGTTGTTATTTACCAAGCTATAGGGGGAAGTGTCGATTCTGACAAGCAACTGTCATATCCAATTGCCAAATAGGCTGGATCAAATCAAACGGAGCCACCATGGCAACTGGGACTATCACTGAAGCGGTCATCTTAGGTGTTCTGGAGGGGCTGACTGAGTTTATCCCCGTGTCATCCACCGGCCATGTACTGTTGGCGGGCCATTTCTTAGGCTTCAACTCTACGGGCAAGACTTTTGAAGTGCTCATCCAACTTGGTGCTATTTTGGCGATTTTGGCGGTTTATTTCCAGCGTTTACTGAAAATAATGATGGATTTGCCCGGTGATAAGCGCACCCAGCGCTTCGTACTTGGCGTTTTGGCGGCCTTTCTGCCAGCGGCAATTCTTGGTGCCTTGATGCATGATTTCATCAAATCCTATCTGTTTGAATCGCCGAAACTCATCTGCACAATGCTCATTTTAGGCGGCCTAATTTTGATGGCTGTTGATAAAATGAGCTTCAAACCGCGCTACACTGATATTATGGATTATCCGCTGTCGCTTTGCTTTAAAATCGGCCTTTTCCAGTGTTTGGCACTAATTCCCGGCACATCGCGCTCCGGCTCCACCATCGTTGGCTCGCTTTTGATGGGCACAGACAAGCGCTCCGCTGCCGAATTCTCCTTCTTCCTCGCCATGCCTACCATGGCAGGCGCGTTCGCTCTGGACCTGTTCAAAAATCGTCATGAGCTCTCGATGGATGATAGCCTGCTCATCGCTATTGGCTTTGCCTGCGCTTTTATTGTCGCGCTCATTGTTGTGCGCACTGTGCTGGATTTCGTCTCGCGCAACGGCTTTGCGTTCTTCGCTTGGTGGCGGATAATCGTCGGCGCGGCCGGCCTTGCCGGCCTTTATGCTTTCGGCTGATACTATAATAGAGACGTAAAAAACCCGCGTTTGAAAATATCAAACGCGGGTTTTTGTTATTGATTTCAAACAGCTTTTTCTGCCGGATACTGCCCGCGCGCGCGGAAACGCCACAGGTAGGTCGGCAAAACAGCGCTCATTGAGGTTGGCTGAATGCCAGCGCCTTCGAGCGTGAGTCCATCTTTTTTTGCCTTTTCAGACACCACATTATCGCTCTCCAATAATGTTACTTGGTCGCGGGTGAGTATTGGGGTGGGCAGGAGGCCGGCAATACTGCCGAGAATCCGCGCCGCCCAAAAGGGCACAGGAATCAACAGACGCTTGCGCTCGACAACGGTGAGCATGTCCTGCATCAGCTCATCGAACGTGCGGACTTGCGCGCCGCCGAGCTCATAGACCTTGCCACCTGAAAGTTTGCCATCAACGGATTGTGCAATCATTTCAGCGACATCACCAACATAGACCGGCTGGAATTTTGTGTTGCCGCCGCCAATCAATGGCAGCGCAAATGAATATCGCGCCATTGCGGCAAACTTGTTGAAGAAGCCATCTTCGGGTCCAAAAATGATGGATGGACGCAAAATCACAGCGTCCTTCACCGTTGCCAAAACGGCTGCCTCGGCTTTGCCCTTTGAGGCCGCATAGAGGCTCGCAGAACTCGAGTCTGCACCTATGGCTGAAACATGGGTCAAACCCGCCCTGACTGCACGGGC
>JAYSWX010000074.1:0-4120 GCA_043717855.1 Phyllobacterium sp. | reverse complement strand
CCCATTGGGCATCAGTCAACACAAATCGATCCATCGCAAACTCCTTTCGGAGCTTGAATCATATTTCAATCCAATTGGGAATCCTGAATCTCAACAATTCCTAGCCAGCTAATCACTATTACGATGTAAATTATGGTACGCCCTAGGGGAGTCGAACCCCTCTCTCCAGGATGAAAACCTGACGTCCTAACCGATAGACGAAGGGCGCGTTGTGGCCTCTATAGTCAGGAAAATCCAAAGTCGCAACCCCGTGTTACAAGGTTTTTGCAGCTTTTTGTGAATTACTTTCGCCGTGAGCAGCGCCAATTCCAATCACGGTCGGGACCGACATCGATGTGAACAGATTCGGTGTTGCAATAGGTTCCGACACCGCCGCGATTTGGCATGGAGCGCAGGTATTTTGCCAAATCCCATTTACTCACGCCCGGTACTTGGAAATCTGCTGCAGCGCAGAACATATGCAGCGAATTCTTTGCGCCACGCACTTGGCGATTGTGACCAGGGCTGCGATAGCCAGAGGTAATCACCACCGATTGGCCATAATGACCTTCAATAGACTTCAGCATTTTTACGAGCTGCGGCTTCAGACATGCTACATCCACGGTTTCCCGTTGAACCCGAAGACCATTTGGCGCAAGACGCGCCAACCCTGCTGCGGACGCCAACTGTATCGGGCCGTTATCAGTTTCACTGATATCAACATCCAAATCATTGCCATTGGCATCGCGGCGTTTAATTTCGAACAGGGCACCCTTGCGAACGCCGGGCAGGTCTCCATTTTCAGAAGACGTTTCACTATTTACGATTTCTGATGCGGATACGGGATTTTCCAAGCTAGCCAATTCCACATTTTTTGACATGCCCGCGCCGGAGAGTGCCACTGGCTTGAATGCCTTTTTGCTGGCGGGCTCAACCAACGCTAATTGACCTTCAATAACCGGTGCGGCGGGGCTTTCCTGAACAGTGGCAGCGACCGCAGGTTCGGAGTTACCAAACATTGATTCGAACAGTGTTTTTTTGCGTGGCTTTGGAGCGGCCCCGGCAAGCACTGGCGTGGCGGTCAGATTTTGTACACCGGGTTCTGCCGTAATTTCTGCGTTGTTCGACACCTTCGCGACACCTTCGGCGGGTTCGGGCGCAGCGGCCGCCAGAGCCGTAGCTTCTTTGCCCACAGGTTGCGCGATTAGACTGGTATCAGCAACAGGTGTTGAGATTATTACCGGCTGAATCGCCGTGAGCTGCGGTTGCACTGTAGGGCTATTTTTTAGTGTTGGAATAGGAATTGAAGCGCCCGATGCGGTCTCAATCACGGTAGGGGCCACCAATGAGACTGAACTATTAACCGGTTGCGCTGGCAAATCTAATTGATCGGCAAATTGCGGATTTAAGTCTTTCGAATTGGCTTCCTGGGGAAGGGGCGACGGTGGCCCGCCAATGACAATCTGCGATGGCAACGCGCTGGACGGCGATTGCAGGTCAGCGGATGGCTGCGACGTAAGGGAATTGGGCGCTTGAGCTAAGGCAGGAGAGGTCGATTGAAAAGACCGTGCATTATTCAATTGCGGTGACGGGGAGGCAACTTGTAATGAAGCGGCGGCCATTTCAACAGTTCCGCCCGTGGACGTACATGATGAAAGCACAAAAGCCATTACCAAAGGCGAAGCGCACGCAAAAAAACGTGAAACGCTCAGCAATGTGGCTGGGTTTGGTTTCAAACGCGTGCCCGTTCCCTGTTCAGCGCCTTGTAAGAATGGCGTTGTTTTAGTGTTAGCCTCCGCGTGTGGAGACATTTGGTTAATTTCACTAAGCGATTTGGACCGCCATCGCAATACGCACATTGCGCAAATACGGTTATGCGATGTCAATCAGCGCAACGCAAACATTGCAATTTCGTTATTGAGTCATTGAGGCAAAAACATGGTAGCTGCAATCTCGCGTTACGCCTTAACTTTAACGTATGTCCCCGGCGCGTCGCATAGCGGCTCAAGCTTTCCGCCGCCAGGCTTGCGGGCATCGGTTTTGTAAGCATTAAGCGACGAAACCCACTGCTGCCAGTGTGGCCACCAAGAACCCGCATGTTCTACTGCCGACTTTTGCCAATCTGCCAAATCTCCGCGTACGGGACCACCCGTCCAATATTGATACTTGTTTTTATCAGGTGGATTGACCACGCCAGCAATATGGCCGGAACTGGCCAACACAAAATTGACAGCAGTCCCGAAGCATTGATTGCCGAAAAACACGGATTTAGCCGGCGCGATATGATCGTCGCGCGTTGCCAGGCTAAAAATTGGTATTTTTACATCTGCCAAGTGCACCGGTGAGCCGCCGAGAATCATTTGGTCAGCAGTGAGTGCGTTTTCCAGGTAGCATTTGCGCAAGTAGAATGCGTGGTTGGCTGATGTCATGCGCGTGGCGTCAGCGTTCCAGAACAAAAGATCAAACGGGGCAGGCTGCTTGCCCTTAAGATAATTATTGATGACATAGGGCCAAATCATATCATTGGCGCGGATCATGTTGAAGCCATTGGACATTTTAGAGCCATCAAGAAAGCCCTTGCCATCCATCGCCTGCTCAAGTGCAGCTATTTGCACTTCGTCCACAAAAACACGCAAATCACCGGCGAAGGTGAAGTCCACCTGAGTCGTTAACAGCGACGCTGACGCGATTCGGGTTTCGCCCTCGCGCGCGAACAGTGCCATGGCAGCGGACAATAATGTTCCACCCACGCAATAACCAAGGGCATTAACCTCATGCTCGCCTGTCGAAGTTTCAATTGCATCCAGCGCAAATTGGAGACCTTCGCGGATATAATTCTCCCAGTTTTTGGCGGCGTGGCGCTCGTCCGGATTTACCCACGAGATAACAAAAACAGTGTGGCCTTGTTCAACGGCCCATCTTATGAATGACTTCTCCGGGTTGAGATCCAGAACGTAAAACTTGTTGATCCACGGCGGGCAAATCAATAATGGCCGCTTGAATACTTGCGTCGTCGTCGGCTCATATTGGATTATTTCGGCGACTTCGCTGCGTGCAATGACTTTGCCGGGTGTGATTGCAAGATTTTCGCCGACAAGAAATGGTGAGCCGTCGACTTGGCGAAGCTTGAGCTCGCCGTTTCCGGCGGTGATATCTTCTGCGAGCAATTTCATGCCCGACACGAGGTTCTGACCGTTTGTCGCAATAGTTTCTTTGAAAAGCTCGGGGTTTGTCAGCACAAAATTAGACGGTGAAAAAGCATTCGTGGCCAATTGCACATAAAACGATGCTTTGTGGCGTGTATGGTCGTCCAAGCCTTCCGTCTGCGTGACGAGATCGGCCGCCCAGCGTGATGTTACGAGATAAGCCTGTTTCAAAAAGTCAAAGAACGCGTTCTTGGTCCAGTCTTCATCGTTGAAGCGTTTGTCCCCACGGTCTGGCTTGGCCACATCATCAATGCTGTTGTCAGACAGGCGTTGCAGAGAGTTGCTCCATATGCCCATAAATTGGGAAAATAATTGCGCCTGAGCATCTATGGTGCGCTTAGGGTCTGATATCCAATATTCGGTGACAGTTGATAGCGTTTTTGCGACGTCTATCATTGGCTCTACTTGCATATCTGGCAGCTGACCATTTTCGCGAGGGGCAATCCATGCGGACGCCGCTTGACCGGCAGCCTCCACCATGCGGGCAAGATTCATCGCAAAACTATCCATGTCCTTGATGATGTAAGGATCTATCTGGCTTATTGTGCCGGTATCAGCCTTGCTGGTCTCTTCAGCCACTATTTAGATTCCTCCCGCAAAAATTGAGCGCACCAATATCCCAAAATGATGTTACTCGCTTTCTTGACATATTATTGCGACAATAAGATACGCACTGATAGTATTATTAGCGCAGATGGTGCAATTTGCAGCATTAAAACAATGGTGGTTCTAATTCATGGCAAGGCTGCGATTAATGTCACCGCTCATAACACTGACTGCGGTTGCCGTATGCGTTGCAATGTTGTCATCCTGCGCGACTGCGACGATTGACAATGCCGTGCCACGCGAGGCGCTGGCGACAGCAGATCAACAGCCTTTACCAGCGCCAACGCAGCCAGACGCCTTGGCATCTGCGCAGCCCGCTTTGCCGTCAG
>JAYSWX010000073.1:0-10595 GCA_043717855.1 Phyllobacterium sp. | reverse complement strand
TGGGCCAGCGCAAGAACACCGCTCCGGGTGTGTGGCACTTGCCATACATTTAAAATTTGAGAAGGCAGGACCACACACCCGGCTTCCCCAAAGATTTTCAATGATCGGGCATCAAAAGATGAGCGCGATAACGGGAGAGATTTGCTCTTCAACAATTGTCTGCCGAGCACAAACGCCCCAAAACCTTGAATTGGCCATATTGTCATGGAAAACGAAAATTTCACACACTGCGTTGCAAGCGCTGCTCCCCTAATATTTTTCGCGCACCGACAAGTAACAACTGTGTGGTTGGACATTAGGGGGCGAGTTCTTTAACGTTGTTATCGTTAAAGCCGGTTTGAATGTTTGAGACTGCGCAGCAATTGAAATGGTAATATGAAAATGTCTAACAGTGGATTTTCAAACATGCATCGTCGTGGATTTATAGCAGCGCTTGGCACCGGGGTCGCAACGATTTTGACTATTCCTGCCAGCGCGCAGACCGTCATTGACGACCTTTTGACATCCCCGAGACGTGGAAATTGGGACGATCAGTTTGATGCGCAATCCAATCAAAATCAAACCAGCGCAAAGGTAACGTCAACGGTTCCTATTTTTAGTTCGCAGACAGTGTCAAACGTGCAGCGCGCGATTGAGCAATATCAAGGCATCGTCAATGCCGGTGGTTGGCCGCAAGTGCCCGGCGCCGCTGTTAAGCTGAAGGTTGGCGCGAGCGATCCTGCAGTATCTACCTTGCGTCAACGCTTGATGGTCTCCGGTGATCTATCCAAAAGTGCAGGCACATCAAACCAGTTTGATAGCTATGTGGATGGCGCAGTGAAGCGCTTTCAAGCTCGTCATGGCTTCCCGACTGATGGAGTTGTCGGGCAATATACGCTAGCGGCGATGAACATTCCGGCGGACGTGCGTTTGATGCAGCTTCAAACAAATCTTGGCCGCATAGCCGCGCAAGCCGATCAAATGGGTGATCGCTATGTGATGGTCAACGTTCCGGCAGCGGCAGTTGAGGCCGTTGAAGGCGGGCGTGTCGCCCAGCGCCATACCGCAGTTGTCGGGCGCATTGATCGCCAATCGCCGATTTTGGATTCGGTCATCAGCAATGTGATGATTAATCCATATTGGAACGCGCCGGTTTCAATAGTCGAAAAAGACATCATTCCGTTGATGCAAAAAGACCCTAATTATCTCAAGGATAACGCGATACATATCCTGCGTCCTGATGGCACGGAAATTGATCCGGTTAACGTGAACTGGAATTCGAATGAGGCGGCAGCCTATCGCCTGCGCCAAGACCCAGGTCCGCACAGTGCCATGGCGTCGATGAAGATCAACTATCCGAACAAATTCGACACTTATATGCACGACACGCCAAAGCAGGGTCTGTTCAACAAAATCCAGCGCTTCGAATCATCCGGGTGCGTGCGCGTACAAAATGTTCGCGATCTTGGCGTTTGGATTTTGAAGGACACGCCGGGCTGGGGCCGCGCAGAAATCGAAGCGCAGATTGCCACGGGTCAAAATCGCGAAGTGCCGCTTGGCTCGAAAGTGAATGTGCACTTCACCTACATCAGCGCGTGGTCAACCGCCGAAGACGTCGTGCATTTCCGTGATGATATTTACAAAAAAGATGGAGCACAGGAACTGGCCATTAATTCGGGTGTTGGCCAAGCACTGTAATAATAGAGATTTTCTAGTTTAGCGCATTTTCGAACCTGATGGAACATCAGGTGGTTAAGAATAATGCGCCAAAACAATGAGATAGCGCGGTGGTTTCGGTTTTGTCTGAAAAACCGCCGCTTAGCGCATATTCTAACCTAATGGAACATCAGGTGGTTAAGAATAATGCGCCAAAACAATGAGATAGAGCGGTGGTTTCGGTTTTGTCTGAAAAACCGCCGCTCTGACGCTGCAACTCAGTGATGAGTCTGCGGCGTTTTCGCATTTGTTGGTAACTGTGCCGTTTCGCGACTTTCATTTGACAAACGACCTATGGTAAGGGCGCGAGGAAAGCCTCCCGTTCCTTCTGAAAGGTCAAGCCCAATGTCGTCGTCGAGCACAATGTCCTCATTTTTCAACAAGCCTTTGGAAGAAAGCGATCCGGAGCTATTCAGCACAATCCGCAAGGAACTTGGCCGCCAGCGCCATGAAATTGAGCTGATTGCATCCGAAAACATCGTTTCCCGTGCCGTCTTGGAAGCGCAGGGTTCAATCATGACCAACAAATATGCCGAAGGCTATTCCGGCCGCCGCTATTATGGTGGCTGTCACTTTGTGGACATTGCCGAAGATTTAGCCATTGAGCGCGTGACCAAACTGTTCGGCTGCGCTTACGCCAACGTCCAGCCAAATTCCGGCAGCCAGGCAAACCAAGCGGTGTTTTTGGCGCTGGCCAAGCCAGGTGACACGATTCTGGGCATGAGCCTCGACGCTGGCGGTCACTTGACCCACGGCGCGAAGCCAAATCTTTCCGGCAAATGGTTCAACGCCATTCAATATGGATTGGACCTCGCCACTGGTTACATCGACTACGATCAGGTCGAAGCATTGGCCATCGAGCATAAGCCAGTCATTCTTATAGCTGGCGGTTCCGCCTATTCCCGCGTGATAGATTTCGCCCGTATGCGCGCCATCGCCGATAAAATCGGTGCTTATCTCTGGGTAGATATGGCGCATTTTGCCGGTCTCGTTGCGGCTGGTGAGCATCCAAGCCCGTTCCCCCATGCCCATGTCGCAACATCCACCACCCACAAAACACTGCGCGGCCCGCGCGGTGGCCTTGTGCTGACCAATGATGAAGCCATTGCCAAGAAAATCAACTCGGCAGTATTCCCCGGCCTGCAGGGTGGCCCTTTGATGCACGTCATTGCTGCCAAGGCGGTAGCCTTCGGCGAAGCGCTAACTAACGAGTACAAAACCTACATCCGTGCCGTGAAAGAAAACGCCAATGTGCTTGCTGAAACATTGGTGGCCAATGGTTTTGCAATCGTGTCCGGCGGTACAGATACGCATTTGATGCTGGTGGACCTGCGCCCGAAGAACTTGAACGGCAAAGATTCCGAAGCGGCAATGGGTCGTGCGTTCATCACATGTAACAAGAACGGCGTGCCGAACGATCCCGAAAAGCCGGCGATTACCTCTGGCATTCGCCTCGGAACACCAGTTGGCACGACGCGCGGTTTCGGCAAGGAAGAGTTCGTCACGATCGCCAACCTCATTACCGAAGTGCTGGATGGCTTGAAAGTTGCCAATTCGCCGGAAGGCAACGCGACTGTGGAAGCCCGTGTCAAAGAAAAAGTAATGGCACTCACGGATCGCTTTCCGATTTACCCGCACTTAGGCTAACATCACACCCGAACGATTCCGGGAGATGATATGCGTTGTCCTTATTGCCAGTCTGTTGACACTCAAGTGAAGGACTCGCGTCCCGCCGAGGACACGACAGCCATCCGCCGCCGCCGCATCTGCCCGGATTGCGGCGGTCGCTTCACCACTTTCGAGCGTGTTCAGCTGCGCGAACTGTTGGTGCAGAAAAAAACCGGGCGCAAAGTGCCGTTTGACCGCGAAAAGCTGCATCGCTCATTCGATATTGCGCTGCGCAAACGCCCTGTAGAAGACGACCGTATTGAACGCGCCGTCTCTGGCATCGTGCGTCGCCTCGAAAGCAGCGGTGAGAGTGAAATCACGACGGACTATATAGGCACAATGGTGATGGACGCCTTGAAAGGAATCGATCATGTCGCCTTCGTGCGCTACGCTTCCGTCTATCGCGATTTCGCTGATCCCAAGGAATTTCACAAACTTATCAGTGAGTTGGAAGAAGAAGACCGGATTGGGTCACTCGAAAAATGAGTGCTCAAAGAGCAATCGACGAACGTTATATCGCCGCCTGCATTCGCTATGCGCGCTCCAATCTCGGGCTGACGGGAACAAACCCGTCTGTCGGAACGCTGTTGGTGAAAGATGGCATCATTATCGGGCGCGGCGTAACGGCCGTTGGCGGAAGGCCGCACGCGGAAACGCAAGCAATCACTGAGGCAAGTGAAGCGGCACGCGGATCAACCGCCTATGTCACGCTTGAACCATGCGCCCACCATGGCCGCACGCCGCCTTGCGCCGAGGCGCTGGTCACTGCGGGAATAATTCGCGTGGTCATAGCTGCCAGCGACCCGGACCCGCGCGTTTCGGGCAAGGGCGCCAAGATATTGCGCGATGCGAGCATTGAAGTGGTGGAAGGCGTGCTCGCCGATTTGGCCTATGAGGGCTTGTCTGGCTACTTGACTCGATCTTTGAAAAAACGCCCGGAAGTGACTCTAAAATTAGCAGTTTCTGCCGATGGCATGATCGGGAAATCGGGCGAAGGGCAGGTTGCCATTACAAGTAAAATCGCGCGCGACATGGTGCATATCATGCGGGCCCAAAGTGATGCGATATTGGTTGGCGCTGGCACGGCTCTGGCTGATGATCCGCAATTATCGTGCAGGCTCAATGGCTTGGAACAGCGATCACCGATTCGCATAATTCTTGATGGCAAGTTGTCAATTTCCAAACATTCAAAATTAGTGCAAACAGCGCGGCAAATACCATTGTGGCTGGCCGTACTTGGTGATGCGGATCCTGCCAAACGCAAGGCACTTGGCGATCTTGGCTGCCGCATTCTGTCCACAGAGGACCATTGCGGAAAGGTCGCGCTGCCGGAGTTGCTGGACGATCTTGGCGCGGAGGGCATCGGCAGTTTGATGGTTGAGGGTGGTGCGCACACGGCGCAAAGTTTCCTCGATGAAAATCTGGTGGACCGGATTGTGCTGTTCACCAGTGAACGCATTGTCGGGCCAAATGGTATTGCCTCGCCTTTCACATCGGCCCATATGCCGCGTGGATTTACAATGATGAGCGAAGTGGTTCTAGGGCCGGATATTCGCCGCGACTATAAAAAAGGCATGAGTTTATGTTCACTGGAATCGTGACAGACATCGGCACAGTCGAGGCCATTACGCCGCTTCCAGAGGGCGTTAAACTTCGTATTTCGACCAGTTATGACCCGAAAACGATTGCCATTGGCGCATCCATTGCATGTTCCGGTCCCTGTTTAACAGTTGTTGCACTGCCGGATGAGGCATCAAATGCCCGCTGGTTTGAGGTGGAAGCATGGGAAGAAGCGTTGCGGCTCACCACGATTTCAGGCTGGACGCCCGGCTCCAAAATCAATCTCGAGCGTGCTTTGAAAATCGGCGATGAACTTGGCGGACATATTGTCTCCGGCCATGTCGATGGCATGGTTGAGATCATTACGATAAAAGACGAAGGTGAAGCACGGCGTTTTACCATGCGTGCGTCAAAAGCACTTTCCAAATTTGTAGCGCCCAAAGGTTCGGTGGCGCTGGATGGAACATCGCTCACTGTGAATGCGGTAAACCGTGACGAGTTCGACGTACTTATCATACGCCACACGCTCGAAGTCACCACGTGGGGCGAACGGAAAGTGGGCGACTTACTCAATTTTGAAATCGATACGATGGCGCGGTATGCGGCACGGCTTGCGGAAGCGGCCAAAGAAGACTAATCCCTGCCAAACTGAAATTTTAGTCAATTCGCTTGTGCCTCCTCCCGGGCTGAGCAGGAGTTTTTTATGAATAAGAAAACCAAGAACGCGCCGCACATTTTGATTGTCGAAGCGCGGTTCTACGATGATATGGCAGACGCGTTGCTCGAAGGCGCTAAGGCTGCGCTTGATGCTGCAAAGGCAACTTACGAAGTTGTGACAGTAATGGGCGCGTTGGAAATTCCAGCAGCCATCACATTTGCCATGATTGGCGAGGACGAAGGCGGCACACATTTTGATGGTTACGTGGCGCTCGGCGTCGTCATTCGCGGCGAAACTTACCACTTTGATATTGTGGCAAATGAGTCCGCCCGCGCACTGATGAGTCTCTCGACAGAAGCGGCTGCGGCAATAGGCAACGGCATTACGACGGTAGATACAGAAGCGCAAGCATGGGCCCGCGTAAAGAAATCCGAGCTCGATAAAGGCGGCTTTGCTGCCAAGGCCGCCTTGAAAATGGTCGCACTCAAACAACATTTCGGAGCCTGATTTGACCGGTTCTGGAAATATTGTCGAAGGCGTGCGCCCCGCAAATAAACGTGGTGCCGCCCGCCTTGCCGCCGTGCAAGCGCTCTACCAAATGGATGTTGCCGGCGTCGGAATCTTGGACGTGGTCCATGAATATGAGACCTACCGTCTGGGCCAAGAAGTTGATGGCAACCAATATTTGGAGGCCGATGCGCAATGGTTCCGTGCCATTGTTGCCGGTGTTGTTGATAATCAAAAGACGCTCGACCCTATCATCCACGCCTCGCTCACCGATGATTGGCCGCTTGACCGCCTTGATGCAACGCTACGGGCGATACTTCGGGCAGGGGCTTTTGAAGTGACGTCACGCAAAGACGTGCCGGTTGCGGTCGCGGTGAACGAGTATGTCGATATTGCGAAAGCATTTTTCGAGGGCGAGGAGCCAAAATTGGTCAATGCGGTTTTGGACCGCATCGCCAAGAAAAATCGGAAGTAAACTGAAATGACAATGCTTGATCTTGCTGCAACGAAACGCCAAACTCTCGTATTTGCAGCCAGTCAGGCCATTTTAGGTTCAGTTGCGCCAATAGCCATTTCCATGGGCGCGCTGGCGGGGCTATATTTGCTCGGCCCCGATAAATCCTTGGCGACTGCGCCCGTCACTGGCTTTAACGTTGGCGTAGCGCTCGGCGCTTTGCCGGCGGCTTGGACGATCAGAAAGCTTGGCCAAAAGTATGGCTTTATGGTCGGCTCACTAATTTCAACACTCGGCGGCGCGTGCGCAGCGCTGGCGCTGTTCCAATATTCATTTGTGATGTTTATTTTGGCGCTTGCACTAATGGGACTGGGCGGCGCGTTCACACAGCAGTTCCGCTTTGCCGCTGCCGATAACGCACCGCCGGTTTTCAAAGCGCAGGCAATTTCCTGGGTGTTGGGTGGCGGCATTGTTTCCGCTGTGCTGGGGCCGCAGGCCGTCATTCTGACACGGGATATGTTTCTGCCCGTCCAGTTCGCGGGGGCTTATGCTGCGATAATCTTGTTTGGTTTGGCAGGGTTTGCAATTCTCACTTTGCTGCGCATAACACCGTTGACCAATACGCAAATCAGCGATGCCGCAACACTCGGCTCTGGACGCCCGCTGATGGAAATAATCAAGCAGCGCCGCTTTATCGTCGCGTTGGTCTGCTCGGTTGGCTCCTATTCACTGATGAGCTTTGTCATGACAGGCGCACCGCTTGCCATGGTTGGCTGCGGCTTCACCATAAATGAAGCGACCCTTGGCATCCAATGGCACGTGCTCGCGATGTTTGCGCCGAGTTTTTTCACGGGTAAACTCATTAGCCGTTTTGGCAAGGAAACCATCGTCGCCACAGGACTGGTCATATTGATGCTATGCGCCGCAGTTGCCCTTTCCGGCATCCACCTATGGCAGTTTTGGACATCACTCGTTCTGCTTGGCCTAGGCTGGAATTTCGGCTTCATCGGCGCAACCGCCATGGTCACCGATTGCTACAGACCGGAAGAAAAAGGCGCGGTGCAGGGCTTCCACGATTTTGTTCTGTTTTCGAGCGTTGCCTTGTCCTCACTATTTTCCGGTAAAATTCTCTATGTTTGGGGCTGGAACACTGTGAATTTGATGATCTTCCCGGTCACAATGCTGTGCCTTGCCGCGCTTGGCTGGCTGGTTTGGAACCGTAAGCAAACAATGGATACTCTGTAATTCGAACGAGTTCACTCACAAAAATATCCAATTGTGACTTGCCTTGACCTTTTTGCCACATTTGAGCATACACGACGCATCGTTGACGACGCGTGGCTAGCGCCGCGAATCGCACGCAGTGAAACCGCCCGGGGAGGGGATTTTCGGGCAAATTTGAGGAATTCAAGGTCATGACACCAATATTGTTTGTCATTCTTTGCGGCCTGCTCTCTGTTCTATACGCAGTATGGACCACACGATCGGTGCTCGCCGCCGATCAGGGCAACGCACGTATGCAGGAAATTGCGGGCGCTATCCGCGAGGGCGCGCAGGCCTATCTTGCCCGCCAGTATAAGGCCATCGCTGTTGTCGGCGCGGTCGTGTTCATTTTGGCATGGTTACTCCTGTCCGTCACTGCCGCCATCGGCTTTTTGATTGGCGCGGTATTGTCCGGTATTGCAGGCTTCATTGGTATGCACGTGTCTGTTCGTGCCAATGTCCGCACCGCGCAGGCATCGTCCAAGTCGCTGGCTGGCGGTCTTGATATCGCGTTTAAATCAGGCGCGATCACGGGCATGTTGGTGGCAGGTTTGGCGCTTCTTGGCGTCGCGGTCTATTACTGGATACTCACCGGTCCCTTGGACATGTGGTCAAACGACCGCGAAGTCATTGATGCACTTGTGGCGCTCGGCTTCGGCGCTTCGTTGATTTCGATTTTTGCCCGTCTCGGCGGCGGTATCTTCACCAAGGGTGCGGATGTCGGCGGCGATTTGGTTGGTAAAGTGGAAGCTGGCATTCCAGAGGATGATGCCCGTAACCCGGCCACCATTGCCGATAACGTTGGCGATAACGTTGGCGATTGCGCTGGTATGGCTGCCGACTTGTTCGAAACCTACGCAGTGTCAGTTGTGGCAACCATGGTTCTTGCCGCAATCTTCTTCAAAGACGCTGGAAATCTTGAGGACATGATGACGTACCCGCTGGTTATCTGCGGCGCTTCAATCATTACGTCCATCGTCGGCACTTACTTCGTTAAGCTCGGCGCAAGCCAGAATATCATGGGTGCTCTCTATAAGGGCCTCATTGCAACAGGCGTTCTTTCCGTCATCGGCCTTGGCGGCGCGACATCGGTGATTATCGGTTGGGGCGAAGTCGGCACTGTTGCTGGTAAGGTTATCACCGGAACCAACCTGTTCACATGCGGCCTCATCGGCCTCTTGGTAACAGCGTTGATCGTGGTCATTACCGAATATTACACAGGCACAAACAAGCGTCCTGTAAACTCGATTGCGCAAGCCTCGGTCACTGGCCACGGCACAAACGTTATTCAGGGTCTGGCTGTCTCGCTTGAATCAACAGCGCTTCCGGCGCTTGTGATTTGTGGCGGCATCATTTCCACTTACCAGCTTGCAGGCCTCTTCGGCACAGCGATTGCAGTAACAGCAATGATTGGTATTGCAGGTATGATCGTGGCGCTTGATGCGTTTGGTCCGGTAACAGATAATGCTGGCGGTATTGCCGAAATGTCCGGTCTTCCGCCCGAAGTTCGCCATGTAACCGACGCACTTGATGCTGTTGGTAACACCACAAAGGCAGTTACCAAGGGCTACGCCATTGGTTCCGCTGGTCTCGGCGCACTGGTATTGTTCGCGGCTTACTCCAACGATTTGCAGTTCTTCGCTGCAAACGGCGATACATATCCCTACTTCAAAGACATGGGCCCGATCTCATTTGATCTGTCCAATCCATACGTAGTGTCAGGCCTTATTTTTGGTGGTCTCATTCCTTACCTCTTCGGCGGTATTGCAATGACAGCTGTTGGCCGTGCCGCAGGTTCCATCGTGGAAGAGGTTCGTCGCCAGTTCCGCGAAAATCCAGGCATTATGGCCGGAACATCCAAGCCGGACTATGCCCGCGCCGTGGATATTTTGACCAAGGCAGCGATTAAGGAAATGATCGTTCCCTCGCTGTTGCCAGTGCTCGCGCCGCTCGTGGTTTACTTCGGCGTGTTGCTGATCTCCGGCTCCAAGGCATCCGCCTTTGCCGCGCTCGGCGCTTCGCTTCTCGGCGTTATCGTGAACGGCCTGTTTGTCGCCATTTCGATGACATCAGGCGGCGGCGCATGGGACAATGCCAAGAAGTCTTTTGAAGACGGTTTCGTCGATAAAGACGGCGTTCGCCACATGAAGGGCTCAGACGCTCACAAGGCATCCGTGACAGGCGATACAGTTGGTGATCCCTACAAGGATACAGCAGGCCCCGCAGTCAACCCTGCAATCAAGATCACAAACATTGTGGCGCTGTTGCTGTTGGCCGTACTCGCGCACCAATAGGCGCAACTAAACTGCTGAAATTTAAAGCCCGCCGGAGCAATCCTGCGGGTTTTATTTTGCCACAAATGACTGCAACTATTTTGAAAGCGGAACAGGAGATACAAATAATGCGCATATTTTTACTACTATCTTTGATGTGGCTTGGCGGCATAACGGCGGCGAATGCGGCGACCCCGGGCGAATTACTGGCGGCGCATCTTTATGCGGGTACTCTGAAAGATGGCGATGCAACGCTGGGTGCGTTGTCATCTACAGCTGATGCCAAGGTAGCAGCAGATGCAAATGCTGCGCAGGGCATTCTCGCATTTGTTGCCGGAGTGGAGCGCCTCGGACAAGCACTTCACCGCCATGGGCTGGAGACGTCGCCCGGAAGCGTAATGATGCGGCTGCCGGTATTGCGGATGCCTGTTGAGCCAAACCCCAATCCGGAGCCATTAGACTACATAAAATACCGCGCGATTTTGCAGAACTTGTTTGATGACATGACAAAAGCCGA
>JAYSWX010000072.1:0-27195 GCA_043717855.1 Phyllobacterium sp. | reverse complement strand
CGCGGCGCGTTCAACACCGAGCAGGCTGTTCATCACCGCCTTAATCGGGCGCGATGCGCGGTCAATCGCCTCTAATATCATCTGGACGCGCATCGTTTTGTTACCTGTCTAAACTTTTCTTATTGGCGGGAGACATCTTTTACGGCTTCGGCGAAGGATATGTTTTTTGCTTTCGCGTGGGCTTTAATTTTGCTGAAATTTTCAGCGGCTTCACGGTCAACAGAATAGCCCGCTGGTAGCTGCATTTCGCCCAACTGGTTTTCAATCAAAGGGGCTTCGCCAATATTGATCGCACCAAAAGTGACCACTTTAGGCTGTTTTTCAACATATTCCTTGAACCAATCTACAGCGTTGATTGAACGCTTGCCGTTACCTTCCGCAAAAGCAATCTCGCCTGATTGGCCAATCGCTTCCATAAAAGAAACGATACCTTCTTTGAAAATAGGCAACACACGCCCGTCATTGATCGCCTTTTCCACGAACGAAGTGGCCTCCATCTGGCGTATTTTTGCGGTGAGGCTGGCAACCTTGTTTTCGTCTTCCAGTTCAGCGCTCACAAACGAAACAACCCCGCTGCTCAGCGCGGCAAAGGTGGCTTGACGCATACCTTTTACAGCAGGAACGGCCCCGCCCAAAAAGCCAACATGCTTAAGTGCGAAGGAGTTTGGCGTCGGGTTTCCGGCAGCGTCCGGCGTCCAGAAAGAGCAGCTAATTTTCTTGTAATGCCCTTTTTTCACCCAATCCTGAAACTCCGGCGAAACCTCTGCAATTTCAGAAAAAAGGCTGTTACCTTCTACCGACAGTGACTTAACCCACCCGTAGGCGGGTGCATCAGTAGTCGGGTGGCCGACAACGATAGGGGCCTCGTGTTTGGAAATGTCGTAGTTTTCTGCCACGTTTTTTAAGTCGGCAATGCTGATTTCGACAGTTTCTCCATTTTGCGCGGTGCGCTTTCCCGCCTGAAAAATTTCGATCTTAAATGAAGCGTCTGACACTGAAAACTTTTCATCATCCGCTTTTTGAGTGCCTGCAAAACTAAATGGGTTTTTCATTGCGGCCACCACTAAACTACATTTTGAAACAAGAAACCGGACTCGATGCCCGTCAGAACAGGTATGCGTTCATAGGTAACGCCATAAACCCAGCTTTTGATGCCGTTTTCCCACTCCGGCTTTTCAACGAACGGGTGGCCGCGTAGGGTATAGGTGTAGCCAAAAGACGGTTCTTCAGCACCGGAAGGCGCACTCGGCACATAAGCCAAAACGGCATTATTGCCCCAAATATCAGTAAATTGCCCGCCATCATCCGGACCCGAAAGAGCCATTGCCTTACCAACGGAAAGCATGTCCAAATCAAACAGCCTTGCCAGCATAGCAGGTGTGATGCTGTCGGACGATGTATATTTGAAGCGATCAATGATGAACGGATGGTCTGTTAGAGAGTTGAAAACAGGCTTGGAAATCACCATTCGGTTAGGGTCAACGCCTGATGATAAGCGCACGGCCTCCTTCGCGTCTTTAATATCGCGGATTGGGTCACTTGCATGGTCGGACCATTTTGAGTTCCCTGCCAATGATAATTTGCGATTAGGTGAGTAATTGTCGGCATTTGTCGCCAGTTTGGCATGCTCATCTTCAAGCGTTAGCGTCAGCGAATACATGCAGGTGTTGATAGCACGGGTCCCCAAATCTAAATTGGGAACCTTGCTGGCATCTTCAATGTGCTCACGCGGAATTGGCGAGTTTAGCGCATCCTGAACCAGTTCGTAAGGTTTACCCTCATAGGCAAACGAAATATTCAGTGTGGCAGCGGCGGGCGCACGGCGGGCGGCATAAAGCCGGAAGCCTTCGCGGCCAAATTCCAGCACCTTGCCGCCGCGCTTATCGACATAGACGGCGGGAAACAAGGTTGAACCAACGCGGTCGGCATGTTTGTAGCCTTGTGCGATGCCCGTCAAAATCGGGTCAATAACGCGGGCCTGTGAAGTGGTCATATTAGACATGAGATAGTTCCTTTTTGCCGTGACTGTTATTTCCCTCTAGGAAGGCCACTGGTGCGTTTGTTTCGTTTTTGGTGGTGTGGTTCGTGTTTATGGCTAAATCCTCACCAGCAAGCGTCAGATGGCCGTCAGAATTGACGGGACGGCCACGATGGCGAACAAATTTGGTTTGGCGGTTTTTTTGAGAGGGATCAATAAATCGAGTAACTGTGCGCCATGAAAGACCGAGGGCCAAAGCGACCTTTGAATTGGACTCCCCTGCTTTTATTCGGGCCGTGACAAGGCGCTTCAATGCTTTGTCGCTTAATCCACAAATGGGAATTTCAACGCGTGCCGGTCCGAACATGCGGCAAAGCTTGAAGGCTGCTTTACGTCCCAAAACCATGATGGGGTGACTATCTAAAAGTACCTTGGGGATATAGAGGCGTATGCCGCCAAAATAGACACAAAGTTCGAGGGTTTTTTCGATCCCTATTTCGTCGGCTATTGCTTGCAGCGTTTCGCCGTTTAGGTCTTCCCAAGTTAGCGTTTCACCCCGAGCGCAATAATATATCGGGCTTCGCTGGAATGGCCTGTTTAAAACATCGCCCATAAAACCGCTCACAATTGTTTTCAACAATTGTATTTTAGGGTGACAATGCCTCCCGCATATGGTGACGCTGCCACCATACCAAAAAGAAAAATATCACCGATATTAACACCGTCATGTTGCTGTCCCAAAGCGCATCAAGTGCCCATGATAGGTCGCGGGTCGGCGACGCAGGTTTCCCCACTTTCCCTGCGAAGTACACCCGCGACCGCTTTGAAAAGTTAGGGAAACTGCCACTATGCAAAACAAGCCAATTTTATTCATTGACGAAATTTCTGGGTTGGAAATGGCCGTTTCAGTTGCAAGCGACAACGTCATTCCTTCAAGACTATCACCGCATGAACGTCAAAAGGCGCTTGTCAATGCCCTTCAAGGGCCGTCCCAATGGCGCTCAATGACTGAACAAGAAGCGTCAGACTATTTCAAAAGACTTCTAACGGCTATCGCGCAAGACTAAGCGCCACCTATTCAGGCTTGTGGTTCGCATGTGGCAACAGGCGTTCAGTTACAATGCGCCGGATTGCTTCGGGGCGCGACAGATCATTTTGACTGGAGACGTAGCGGTCAAGGGCTTCAATCAAATGTCGTTCCATCCGAACATTGATCGCCTCGCTGTCCACTTTTGGTCTGCCTGACTTTTTAGCGCTAAAAACATTTGACATGTGCGAATTATAGCGCTAAAAAGTACGGGCTGACAAGATGCTTGCAACATCAAATCAGCCCTAACTCAAACCTTGAAGGATAAATTCATGGCCCAAGCTGAAGCTGTTTCTAACACACAAGCCGCACATACTGCGAGTCCAATTCCTCTCCCGCGCTCAAATGTTTTGCTCGATCTTGCTACCCGCATAGAGGACGAAGGCGCCATAGCGTCAACTATAGGCACTCTCATGTGCGCGTTTTTGGAAGGCACACAAAATGACGGCAAGCCGCTTGCCTATGGCTTCTATCTGATTGCCGAGAAGACCAAGGAGCGGCTGGATAATATCTCAAATGACATACGGGCTGCCAACAATCTTGAAGTGCTCAAATCGATGATAGCCAACAGGCGATAATTGTCCCCGACCGATGGAAACCACAGCAAGGCCCGCTTCAATGAGCGGGTTTTCTGCATTTTGGAGTGAGATAATATGGTAAAGAAAGCCCGAAACGGAAAGCGTATCTATCAAAATCAGGAAGTGCGCTTTGCTGCAAAACTTGAAATTCTAGCCGAGCTTGGACGTTTGCTGGCCTTACAAAAAATGTCAAAATTAAACGCGATAGAGACGTTGTTGACTATGTGTCATACAGACGAAAAGTTCATGCGACTTGCCAGCCTAGCAACTGGACGCACCTACAGCGAAACGGCCAGGCATGTATCAAAAAGCTCAATTTACTATTGGTTACGCACTGTTCGGCGCGGCGGCGTAAGCGCCTTAAAGTATCACGATCATGCCAATCAAAAGGCAATTCCATTATGGCTGTCAAGTTTTACCATTTTTTTGCGACCAAGTGTGGCGGGCGCTTATAGGTCTTGGATAGCCAGCGGGCTTGCGCCTAAGCCGGAACCGACGTTAGAAGATGTTAGAAACGCTATGCGCTTGCGTCGTTCACCATTAAGAAAACATAAATGAGCAGTGGTTTTCTACCCAGATGGGCCCCAATTTGGCGTTTGAGGGAAGCCCTCTTTCAAACGCGACCGGAACTAGATGAGCTTGCTCTTGCAAAGTTGGCGCTGGAAAACGGCTGGGCATGTCGTGACCAAAAAAGTAGAACCAAACGCCTTAATCAATCGACATTTGACAAAGCTGTTCGCTCACTAAAAGTGACGGAAAAATACCTAAAAATAAAACACAAAAATAGAATAATAAAATGTGATAGTTCTACAGTTTTTGAAACAAAAAATAATTTAATCCTCAATTTTGACAGTACAATTACCAGACAAGAATTCAATTCTTCTGGCAAATATGTTGAAACGAGCGGCATGTTTTTTGTGAGAAAGATTGAACACTTTGAGCCTTACTATTTTTATCCGAAAATTAGATGGTTAGATAAAGAGGTTTTACATATATATAGTGGCTATGGATTTGATTTTATAGAGTTGGCAATACATGAAATCGACCTAGCCACAGTCAATATCACTTTGCCGCACATTGAAAAATACACAACTATGTATCATAGGCGTGGCGATTTAAATAAACACATATTCCATGCTAAAGCTATCCCATGGAACTATTCTGACCGATGGTTTTCTACCCGTGATCTAGCTGAAATCAAGTTGACCGGAATGCCATCATCCGAGCGTTCATTGCGCGAGTGGATGGCATCGCAGCTTCTCAAAAACCCTATTGGTATCTTGCCACCCGATGAGTTTTGTAAGTCATGGACAGTTCATTTTAACAGGTTGCCAGCAAGGGCGCGAAGTGAGTTTTCCATGCGCCGCATCAATTATCATCATTACTACTTTACCGGCGTCAATAATGACGCTGAAAAGGGGTGGGAGTATATGACTGCACAAAGATTGTCTGCTTCCGAACGCGACAAGCATAGGCGCGAGGTCATGTGGGCGCTGCGGGCGCTGATTAAAAGTGGACAAACCATATTGTCAGCATCATTTGAGTTGGAAAATAGGTTGCAGCAAGCCGACGATACAGACAGGCTTAAGATCGCCTCGATAAATGCAAATCAACGGGCAGTTGTGCCTAGCGCGTTCACTTTACGGTATTGGTGGAAACAAGAGAGAAGCAATTTAAAGTCATAACTAATTGTTTTTACAATATAATATTGTAACGGCGGCGATTTTACGAACTGTCACGCGGACGGCAAAGTTCGAGATACTTCTATCACCATCATTTAGCGTCTTTACTCGTAGTTATTTGTTCCATTTTACAGCGGTCATATCCGCTATGTTGCTGTTTTAATTTATCTTTCCAATTTTGAGCCTTAATGGTCGTATTCAATAGTAATGTGATCGTATTTTGCTCGGAAGTGATAGGAATGCGGCGGCTTTCGATCACTTTTCGTCACAGTAATCTGAAACCTTCTTATGACAAAAAATCGAGTTTTTTCTATATTTTTCATGAACTTAACAAAGTGACAGAAATAAAGTAAATAAGTATCAAAGTGACCAGTCCCCCACACTGGGCCAGCGCAAGAACACCGCTCCGGGTGTGTGGCACTTGCCATACATTTAAAATTTGAGAAGGCAGGACCACACATCCGGCTTCCCCAAAGATTTTCAATGATCGGACACGAAAGTGGGCGCGATAACGGGAGAGGTTTGTCCTTGTTAAGGGAAGCCTATCTACAACGAAGGAGACCAGTAATGTATTCAAAAAATGAGCAACAACAATTGGGAAAGACGGCGCGGCAGCCGGCGTCCAAATTTGAGTCGATAACGCGCGTCAACGTAAACGCGCCCAGTAACGAGTGTTATGAAGCGCTCAATCGCGTGTTCCGGCTAACCGCGCGCCATAACGATTGCCCGCGCAACTGTCGTTTTAAAAAATGCCGCACCTCCTCCAACTGCCAAAGCAGCCATCCGCTCGGCAGCGACTGTGGGACTGTGAACCCGCCGCATTCTATCTATCTTGACATGATCGACAATCTTGATCTCCTGATGAATGCCACCGGCCCGCTGGAGGCAGACGCTTTTGTTGATAACCGGAAGGACATTCGCGCGGTGATCTATGATTTGCTGAAACAAAAGGTTTTTTTGAAGCAACCGCAAAAACGCGGTGGAGAAACGCCATGGTGGTCCTCGTAAGGGCAGACCAGTTGGTGGGCCCAATACAGTTGCATTCGCTCCCGCGTCTTGCTTTAACGGCACTCTAATCTCTGGAGTCTTCAATGCGCCTTTCCCCTGCCCTCGCTGTCGCTGCCTTACTGTTCGGCGCAATGCCTGCGTTTTCTCAACTAGAAAATCACGGCCCGTTTGATGTGCCGACAAAAGTCGATGTCGTAAAATTACCAATTGAGCAAGGCGCGGAGGATGCCGCACCTGCCATCACCTGCTTGCGCTATGCGGATTTTATGGTCAAAGAAGTCGATAAGGGAGAGCTCGGCGCTGACAAGCTTGCACTGCTGCCAAAGGATGCGCCGTGCGAGGTAACGACTGCGGGCGAGATCATTATCAAGGATGACTTGGCTGGCTATTATATGGAGGCTAAGGGAAATTACGTGTTTTTCACCGCCTCCGACGGCTTTAATGGCGGGATGCCATTTGTTGTGCTTGATGCCAAGACCCAGAAACATTTGTTCGATGACAGTTTTTCACTCGATGAGGACGTGAAAACCGCCACTATTGACGGGACAAAACTCAGCCTCGGTTTCAAACGGGTTTATACTGCCGATTGCTCACTTTATGACGATGAAAACGGCTGCAGCGACAAGGTGAAAGCCGCGACGGGTCTGGGCAAAGATGTGGCTATGCCGGACTGTAAACCAGCTTACGAAGCCTACATGAAAGAAAATCCCGACTACGCAGCTGATGCAAAAACGGCTCCCAGCGTTATAAACTATGAAGCAACGCTGGTGTTTGATGGCACAAAAGCTGTCGTAGCTCCGGTTTCCGGTGCGAGCGCATCCTGCGTTATGGCGAACTAGAGGTCATAGCGGCATATAATTCAACTCTGATGGATAGTCTTAAGTGTTCTTTCACCATTCCGGTTCATTTTCGGATAAGAGTTATTGTATCCGGAGAGTAAGATGAGCAGGTTCAAAATCGGCCGCGTGGCGCGCATTGCAGTTATGGCAGCATTGACATGTACCGTGTCCGGCCTCGCACATGCCGAAAATATCCAAGTGGTCATGAACCAAGCTAAAATCGTCAAGCTTTCGCGCGCCGCCGATACAATTGTTGTTGGCAATCCTTTGATTGCCGATGCTGCAGTCAAAGACCCGCAGACCATTGTTATAACCGGCAAAGGATTTGGCGTGACCAACTTTGTCGTGCTGGATGCCAAGGGGCAGGCTGTGGTGGATGAGCAGATTGTTGTTTCCCGCAACTCGGCTGAGACCGTGCGTGTTTATCGCCGTTCGAGAATTCAAACGCTCTCCTGCACGCCTTATTGCGAAAGCGCATATAAAAGCGAAGCGGAAGCTGCTGCCGAAATCGAAGCAGCCGGGGCTAATTACTAAGCATATTGTGGCCAACTTTGGTTAATGAATTCCGGCTAAGTTCGTTACAATTGCCGTATTGCCTCACACCTGATTGAAATCGTTTTTGTTTATGGTTTGCGTAACGTCCTAATGTTGGAGTGCGCAGGAAATGGTAGACAGCCTCGAAAATTTGGCCCCGCAGCGAAAAATACGCAGCAAAGGCCTTATATCACGGTTCAAAAAAGACAATGAAGGCAGCGTGGCAATCGAATTCTCGATGCTGTCAATCCCTTTTGCTATGCTCATTTTCGCCGTCATCGAAGTGTGTGTTTCGTTTACCGAACAGCAAGTTATGGCGAACGTGACGGATGACGTCTCACGTCAAATGCGCACTGGTCAGATAAAAACTGCTGATGCAACGCCTGCTGCGATACGAACGAAAATCTGCACTGCACTTCAATTCATGGCACCATCAGGGTGCCCAGGACTTGAAGTCGACCTCAAAGAATATCCGTCTTACGCGGCCGTGCCGACCACTATTCCCTATACCGGCACCGGCGACATCAATACATCCGGTTTCACGGTTGCACTTGGTGGCGCAACATCGATCAACCACCTGCGTGTTTTCTATCGCTGGCCGGTTATCACAGACCTTCTGAGCTCATACATGTCCAGCCTGCCTGGCAAGAAGATGCTGCTCTATTCCAGCGCTACGTGGCGCGTTGAGCCTTACACTTAATCTTTAACAAGCCCTTGGACAAAAATAATTCCTTAGAGGAACGGCAATGCTTATTAAAATGAACGAAAAAATACGCAGCTACACCAGCAATCTTTTGCGTAGATTTAGCGGTGATAACAGGGGCGCTGCCGCTGTTGAGTTTGCGATTATTGCGCCCGTGCTCATCACCATCTATCTGGGCACTATGGAAATATCGCGAGGATTGCAGGTCAATAAGAAGGTTGGCAGGTCTGCAAGCGTTATCGCGGATTTAATTGCGCAAGTGGACGACACCGCGCTGGATAAGGCGACCATTGATGCCATCATGAAGATAGGGAAAGCCACTCTTCAGCCCTATAACCTCACCCAGCCAACAATGATAGCAACCGGCGTGACCATTGATGCCGCAGGAAACCCGACTGTATCCTGGTCACGGCAGCTTGCTGACACCACGGTCTCTAAACCCTACGCGGTTGGCAGTGCTGTAACCATACCTGCAAAACTAAAAATTGCCAGTACGTTCCTTATCAAGGTGCAAACGAAGCTTGAGTATCGGTCCGTCACTTCTTGGTCGTTGGCCAAAAACAAATCGGATGCAAATGGCCAATATGCTGCAATAGATATGTCAGAAGTGTACTATCTGCGTCCGCGCACAGCGCCTACTTTGAACTGCAATGATTGCTAATTGGCGTGACCAGTGAAGCGTATCGATATCAGGGCTTTTGCTGTTTAGAAACCTCAGCAAGAGCCCGTACTGCTTGAATGGTCGGGCTGTAGGCGTCCTGACTAACCGGCGCGAAACGTGCAGCATGTTGACCAGCCATCAAATCGAACAAATCGGGATCGCTTGTCGCTAAATCGACGAGAAAATTTGTAAGCAATAGTTTGATTTCCGGATTGAGATTTTTGCGTATCGCATGTGGTCCAAAGGTGATGATGTTCGACTGCCACACAGGCGTCAGATCAAGACCATTCGCCAACAAGGCACTTTGGAGCGCGTCACCCGGATTCAAGGCCTGTTTGAGTGCTTGATTTGCAGAGATCGAAGCAAACAAACCATCGACCTCGCCAGAGTTAAGCGCCGCAATTGCTGCACCACCATCATTGTAAAATTTGAGCCAAGCCTCATTACCCGTGATTTTTCTGTTTGCGACTGTGAACTGCGAGAGTGGTACGCCGAAAGTCGTCAGGGAATCCTTGCCGGAAATCGCTATTCCTTTGGAAGTCGCCACGTTTGCAAGTGACACTGCGGTCTTCAAAAAGAGCACTGTTTTTGTGCCGGTTGAGCCATTCGCTCCTAATGGCGCGACAATTGGCATGATGCACTCGCAGCTAAGCCATGCCGTGGAATATGCGGCCGCTGAATAAATGGCATATTCAATTCTGGAGCTGGCCTGCGCATCAATGAGCGCGGGAAAATCACGCATCTGAATGATTTCAACTGGTATGGCGAGTGTCTTGGCAAATGCCTCGCGAACCCGCGCAAGATTTGAGGGGGATAATTGGTGTGCGGTGCTTTCGATCATCCCGACGCGAAATGTTCCAAGATCCTTTCGCCAGTCTGCTTGGCTTCCAGTGGCGCTAAACAATAGGGCAACTAGTGCCAGAAGGCCTGAAACCCAAACTTTTATATCACCAATGGATGGCATTGCACTTCTTTCCAGACGATTTAGCGAATCGCGCCAGCATAGTTGGACATCCGCGTTCAAGCATCCTATTTGATATGAAAGGGATACTTTATGGCGCGTGCTTTTCTTTTTATATTGGATTCATTCGGTGTTGGCGGCGCACCCGATGCCGACGCCTACGGTGACTTAGGTTCAAACACTTTTGGCCGAATTGCGTCTGCCTGCCAATCATTGGCCGGTGACAAAACTGGATTGAGAGCAGGACCGCTTCTGCTTCCGAACCTTGCCAGACTAGGGCTTGGCCATGCTGCGCTTTTGGCCAGCGGGCAAATGCCAACCGGATTTTCAAGCGACATTCAGCCAACAGGAATTTGGGGCGCAGCCAGTGAGACATCCCACGGTAAGGACACTCCCTCCGGCCATTGGGAAATTGCAGGCGTGCCTGTTCAATTCGACTGGGGCTATTTTCCTGACACAATCCCGACATTTCCGGCGGAACTGACTACCGCAATCTGCAAAGAGGCAAACATCGACGGCATTTTGGGTGATTGTCACGCGTCAGGAACAGACATTATTGCGCGGTATGGCGAAGAGCATATCGCCACGGGCAAGCCAATTTTTTACACCTCATCAGACTCCGTAATGCAGATTGCCGCGCATGAAGAGGCGTTTGGCTTAGAGCGCCTGTATCGCCTTTGTGAGGTGGCCCGCAAACATCTGGATAGTTACAATATCGGACGCGTTATCGCCCGGCCGTTTGTTGGTACTGATAATAGTAATTTTGAGCGAACCGGCAACCGTAAGGACTATTCGGTATTGCCGCCCGAGCCGACGCTGCTTGATCGTCTAAAAGCCAAAGGCCGGAATGTGATCGCCATCGGGAAAATTGGCGATATCTTTGCCCACCAGGGCACGACGGATGAGCGCAAGGCCAATGGCAACGCGGCGTTATTTGAAAAAACATTGATTGCCATGGACGATGCCAAGGACGGCGATTTGGTTTTTACCAACTTCGTTGATTTTGACATGCTGTTCGGCCACCGCCGCGATGTGCCGGGCTACGCCCACGCACTTGAAAGTTTTGATGCGTTGCTGCCGGAAGCTTTGGCCAAAATGCGTGACAGTGATGTGATGATACTGACCGCCGATCACGGCTGCGACCCGACATGGCGCGGCACGGACCATACGCGGGAACGAATTCCTATCTTAATGTGTGGCCCCGGCATTACACCGGGCACGTGCGGCATTCGCAATAGTTTTGCCGACATTGGCGAAACTATTGCCGAACACCTTGGCATTGCTGCCGGACCGCATGGCCATTCCTTTTTGCCTAAATAATGATGAGTTATCATGCCTGAGTTACCCGAAGTCGAAACAGTAAAGCGCGGGCTTGCGCCATCAATGGAAGGCGCGCGCATGATGCGGCTGGAACTGCGCCGCAAGGATTTGCGCTTTCCCTTTCCAGATAGATTGGCGGAACGCCTTGAAGGCAAAGCAATCGTTTCATTGTCAAGGCGGGCAAAATATCTACTTGTTACATTTGATGATGGACTGACGCTTATTTCGCATCTGGGCATGAGCGGATCATACCGCGTTGAAACCGTGGTTGATGACCAATTGCAGGGCGATTTTCATCACCCGCGCTCAAAGCTGGCAGCGCACGATCATGTTATTTTTCATTTGAACCATCCCCGTGCCGGAGACGTGCGCATCGTCTATAATGATCCGAGGCGGTTTGGCTTTATGCTGCTGGCCGAGGCCGGTGCCGCGCACAGCCACCCGCTTTTGTCGTCGATCGGCATTGAACCTCTTGGCAACACTTTATCCGGTAGGGTGATTGCTGAATTGTTCGAAGGGCGAAACACGACTTTAAAGGCCGCTCTACTGGATCAAAAAAACATTGCCGGACTTGGTAATATCTACGTATGCGAGGCCCTGTGGCGCGCAGGCCTCTCGCCATTTGCGGCGAGCGGAACCTTGACAGCTCCGAAGGCAGACCTCTTGGCGCAGTCAATTCGTGATGTATTATCGCAGGCTATAGAAGCTGGCGGGTCCAGCCTGCGCGATCACCGCCAAACTGACGGGACACTGGGCTATTTCCAGCACCGATTCTCTGTCTATGATCGTGAGGGGGACGCGTGCCAGCGCGAATCGTGCAATGAAACTGTCAAACGGCAAGTTCAAAATGGCCGTTCAAGCTTTTTCTGTCCAAAATGCCAAAAATTGCCGCCTGAAAAGCAAAAAATATCTTCGGAAAAGGACGCCAAAAACATAAAACCGGTGCGTAAAGGGTCGTGAGCGAACAAAGGATTTACTAAGGCTGACATTAGCCGATTTGTTGGTTGACGCATGGCCTAACCTCCACTATACAGCCCGCACATCAGGCGGCCCTTCGGTCGCCCCTTTAATTTCGCCGCTTTCATACATGAACGCTTGGCACAACAAAACGAGGCATACATGGCCAACACATCTTCGGCCAAGAAGGCGACCCGCAAGATCGCAGCACGTACGGAAGTTAACAAGGCGCGCCGTTCGCGCATCCGCACCTTCGTGCGTAAGGTCGAGGAAGCCATTGCTTCCGGTGACAAGACAGCCGCACAAGCCGCCTTCAAGGCAGCGCAGCCTGAAATGATGCGTGGCAGCTCAAAGGGCGTTATTCACGCCAATACAGTTGCACGCAAGGTATCGCGCCTGAGCAAGCGAGTCGCCCACATCGGCGCATAATATTTTACTAATTTTTGTTTGAAAACCCGGTCATTGGCCGGGTTTTTTGCATTTTTAGCGAGAATTGTTGTCATGCTTGGCGTCATATTACCAACCCGGAAATATGATACTTGCACCTTAGTTCTTTATGTAAGTTAAAAATTGGCTATCAGTATTTATCGTTATAAATCATATAGTTACAGATGGCTATCCACAGGCTGTCCACAAAAGCGCCGGTGTCATTGGCTCCCATCAGTGTCAAGTCTAAAAATTATATATTTTTATTAGCCGGCGGATTCAACCATGCCGAATTAGTGCCGTGAGGAAAACGCTTTGAATCACTGATACTTACTGCATTAACCAATATTTCGATGTAACCATTAGCTGCAACCGTGCGCTCCAAATCGTTAAAAATGTCTAAACAAGGGCTTGCGGCAGGGGCAATCAATTTTGTAGTTTCAAAATATCAAAGGGGGCGGTTAAGAGCCCAAGTAATTCCGGAACCGGTAACGGTGAACGCGCAATAACTTAAATTGCGACTGGATTTTCTTGTCCTTTTTGAGGGGGAAATTTGCACTTCGCGAGACATCAAGCAATCGGCATCACGTCCGGGGGCATGGTTTTGTGCGGCCAAAATAAACTCCCTCGATTGTAGTGCAGTGTAAAGGGTACAGATCTGTGGCGTTAGATAGTTTGAGTTCAGTTTTCGGATCAAAGGCATACAATACTGAGAGTGCAGCAATTGCGGCTCAGTCACTACTTTCAGGTGCGCAAGAGGATACCGCGATAATGAACAAGCCTGATGCAGTTGCCGCGTTTGAACGGGTCCAAGCCCAGCTCAAGGCGCGTTTGGGTAGCGAAGTTCATTCATCTTGGTTTGGCCGTTTGAAACTGGCCGAGACATCTAAGAGCATTGTGAGACTAACCGTGCCGACGCCTTTTTTGCGCGCATGGATTAGCAATCACTATATGGATTTGATTTCCGAACTATGGCGTATTGAATTTCCTGATGTGCTGAAGGTGGAAATCGTTGTACGCACGGCGACACGCGCCGGTATGGATACGCCGACAACGATTGACATGGATGCAACCCGCGCGGTGAAGACCGTTGCTGCGCCGCAAATGTCCAAAGATCGCAAGCCCGCTACCGCAAACTCTGGCGCGGAAGCGCTGCGCGATCCGGCTGTCGGTTCCGCGCTTGACCCGCGCTATACATTTGCTAATTTTGTTGAAGGCTCATCTAACCGCGTCGCCCATGCGGCAGCGCGCACAGTCGCTGAGTCCGGCACCGGTGCCGTGCGTTTTAATCCCTTGTTTATTCATGCCTCTGTTGGTCTTGGTAAAACGCATCTCTTGCAAGCCATTGCTACGGAAGCCGTGCAGCGGAATCCAAAAGCGCGCGTTGTTTATCTCACCGCTGAATATTTTATGTGGCGCTTTGCAACGGCCATTCGCGACAATAGCGCGTTGTCATTCAAAGAGCAGCTGCGCGATATTGACCTGCTAATCATTGATGATATGCAATTTTTGCAAGGCAAAGCCATTCAAAATGAATTTTGCCATCTGGTAAATATGCTCATTGATAGCGCCCGCCAGGTTGTGGTCGCAGCGGATCGTCCGCCATCCGAGCTGGAAAGCCTTGATCCGCGTGTGCGCTCCCGTCTTCAAGGCGGCGTGGCTCTCGAGGTAGGTGCACCAGATTTCTCGATGCGGCTCGATATTTTGAAACGCCGTTTGGCGGCAGCGCGGGCGGAAGATGCCTCGCTCACCATCCCGGACAATATTCTCGATCATGTTGCCAAGACCGTAACCGGTAGCGGCCGCGATTTGGAGGGTGCATTTAATCAGCTTTTGTTCCGCCAGACTTTTGAGCCGGATATGACGGTTGAGCGCGTCGAGGAATATCTTGGCCACCTTATTCGCAATGGTGAGCCGAAGCGCGTGCGCGTGGAAGACATTCAGCGCGTCGTTTCACGTCACTATAATGTGCCGCGTTCGGACCTTTTGTCCAACCGCCGCACCCGCATTATTGTGCGTCCGCGCCAGGTGGCGATGTATCTTGCCAAAATGATGACGCCGCGTTCGCTGCCCGAAATTGGTCGTCGCTTCGGTGGCCGGGACCATACGACTGTGCTCCATGCGGTGCGCAAAATCGAAGGCCAAATGGGCACGGACGCAAAATTATCGCAGGAGATGGAATTGCTCAAGCGGCTCATTCAAGAGCAGATGTAATTCAACGGGGAAAGCCACAAGTTTTCCCCGTAATTCATCGTTGATTTTGGTATTGGTGCATCACTGCACTTGCGTTTTTGTCGGATTCCCGCTCATTTGAGGTTTCGCGGAAACCCTGCGCCACGGGTGGCGGCTACCAAGCCCCGCCCAACCCTTTTTGAATTTGAAAGTCTGTCATGCGTGTTACCATTGAGCGTTCCAATCTACTGAAAACCCTCAACCATGTTCACCGCGTTGTTGAGCGGCGCAATACCATTCCGATATTGTCCAACGTGCTTATCCGCGCCGATGGCTCGAATTTGGAGATGAAGGCAACCGACTTGGATTTGGAGATCAACGAATCTACCGGTGCCATGGTTGAACAAGCCGGAGCAACAACAGTGCCTGCGCATTTGCTCTACGAAATCGTGCGCAAGCTGCCGGACGGCGGCGAAGTTCAATTGGCCACCAATGCTGACCAGACATCAATGACCGTGATTTCGGGCCGTTCGAATTTTCGCCTGCAATGCCTGCCGCAATCAGACTTTCCAGAGCTCACTTCCGGCATCTTCACGCATCAGTTCCGCATGAACTCGACAGCGCTTAAGGGCTTGATTGATAAGACACAATTCGCGATTTCCAATGAGGAAACCCGCTATTATCTCAACGGTATTTACCTCCACACAATCGAATCCGGCGGTGATTTGAAGCTGCGTGCTGTGGCGACCGACGGACATCGCTTGGCCCGCGCCGAAGTTGGCGCGCCGTCAGGTTCTGAAGGTATGCCCGGCATCATCATTCCGCGCAAGACAGTGGCGGAATTGCAAAAGCTCGGCGACGATCCGGATATGATTATGACTGTGGAACTATCCGATTCGAAAATTCGCTTCACAATTGGCGGCGTGGTGCTGACGTCCAAGCTCATCGACGGCACTTTCCCTGATTATCAGCGTGTTATTCCGTCCGGCAATGATAAGAAAATGACCATTGACCGCCAGAGCTTCGCTAATGCCGTGGATCGTGTTTCGACAATTTCCAGCGAGCGCGGCCGCGCTGTGAAAATGGCCATTGCTGATGGATTGGTAACACTGACGGTGAATAACCCTGATTCCGGCAGTGCTACCGAAGAGCTTGCCGCAGACTACGGTTCGGATAATATCGACATCGGCTTTAACGCCAAATATCTGCTCGACATCACCAGCCAGCTTTCAGGCAGCGAAGCCGTTTTCATGCTTGCCGATTCGGGCTCGCCGACACTCATTCGCGATGCGGCAGATGATGGCGCACTGTATGTCTTAATGCCGATGCGCGTTTAGAAGCATTTTCGAGTAAAGCCAACACTTTACGATAAAGAAGAATGCGACCAGCAAGGACGCCAGATGCGGGTTAAACTGCGCCAACTTAATCTTGTGGATTTTCGTAGTTACGCCCGCCTGGAGCTACCTCTTGGCGGGCACCATGTTGTTATCACAGGCGAAAATGGTGCAGGCAAAACTAATCTTTTGGAAGCCGTTTCGTTCTTGTCGCCCGGGCGAGGAATGCGTCGTGCCGTTTTGGCTGACGTGGCGCGGGTCGACTCGGCCAATGGCTTTGCCATAAACGCACTGGTCGAGAACGACGACGGCGAAGTTTCCTTGGGAACTGGTACCTTCGGCGAGACGCCCGGCGGGGATTCGGCGCGGCGGCTGAAGATTAATGGCGCAGCGCAGCGCAGCACGGATTCGCTAACTGATTATGTCCGCGTCGTGTGGATAACGCCGCAAATGGACGGACTATTTTCCGGCCCCGCCGCAGACAGGCGGCGCTTTATTGACAGGATGGTTTTAGCCATTGACCCGCTGCATGGCCAGCGTTCGCTGGACTTTGAACGCGCCATGAAATCCCGCAATCGCCTCTTTGAAGAAGGACGCGACGACCAACGCTGGTATGACGCCATTGAGACACAACTTGCTGAATATGCTACAGGAATCGCTGCGGCACGGGTTGAACTCGTCCGCCTTTTAAGCGCTATGATGGACCAATTTCCTGATGACGGTCCCTTTCCAAAAGCTGATTTGGCCCCTGAGGGCATGATCGAAGAAATGTTGCTGCATGGCGTTAACGCCGCCGATATTGAGGATGAGTATCGCCAGTCTCTTGCCAAAAACCGTGCCCGCGACAGGGCGGCGGGGCGCACACTGGATGGGCCGCATCGTAGTGATTTGGCGGTATTTCACCGGCCGAAAAACATGCCTGCGGGACAGTCCTCAACGGGCGAGCAAAAGGCACTTCTGGTGGGCATAATCTTGTCGCACGCAAGGCTGGTTGCACGCATGTCAGGGGCCGCGCCGCTCTTACTTTTGGATGAAATCGCTGCCCATTTGGACGCCGGAAGACGGGCGGCGCTCTTTGAAATCATTGATGAATTGGGCAGTCAGGCCTTTATGACAGGCACAGATAGGGCCTTGTTTTCGGCACTGGAAGGGCGGGCGGAATTCTTGTCGGTTTCGCATGGGTATGTGTCGAAAGACAGTGAAGACAAGTCGTCCCTCCCGCGCTAGGTTAGGCCATGATAAACACCGAACCACCTCTTTCGAAACTCGAAATTGAGCGCTATGCGCGGCATATTGTGCTGCCGGAAATTGGCGGGGCGGGGCAGCAAAAGCTTAAAAAAATCAGAGTGTTAGTGGTGGGTAGCGGCGGGCTTGGCGCGCCGGTTTTGCAGTATTTGGCGGCCGCGGGCATCGGCACTTTGGGCGTCGTCGATGATGACCGCGTTTCGCTTTCAAATCTGCAACGGCAGGTGATTTTCGATACTGATCTGGTCGGCCAGCCCAAGGTGGAAGCCGCAGCAAACAGGATTTCCCATATAAATCCGCATGTGAGGGTGGAAACCCATGAGGTGCGGCTTAGCGCTGACAACGCCCGTGAGCTGATTTTGCGCTATGATATTATCGTGGATGGTTCGGATAATTTTGACACGCGCTACCTTGTGGCGGATGTTTGCGAGCAGGAAAAGCGCCCATTGGTGGCCGCTGCGCTGGGGCGTTTTGATGGCACTTTGACGGTGCTAAAACCGTACGAAGAGCGGTCGGGAGGCGCACGCCAATCGCCCAGAGATGATACCGAAAGCGTGCGGCAACCGCACGAGACTGATACGCCACCTGAAATGAACCCGCGTTACCGCGATTTGTTCCCCGAAGCGCCGCCTGCGGGGCTGGTTCCCTCTTGTGCGGAGGCCGGGGTGCTCGGTGCGCTGGCGGGCGTGATGGGAACTTTGCAGGCGATGGAGGTCATCAAGCTGGCGGCGGAAATCGGCGAGCCGCTAGTTGGGCGCTTGCTTATGTATGATGCGCTGGCGGCGCGGTTTGATATTATCAAGTATAGGCGGCCCAAGGGATGACACTCCACCTCAAAGACGACGAGCTCGCTCTGCTTGCTGGTGCTTCCGGCGGGGGCGCGGCAATGGCGATGCGGCTGGTGGCGGAAAGTGCGCGGCTGCTTGGCGCTTCGGAATTGGTGGATGTGCAGTCCGCCCATATTGATGGGGCGCTGTATCATGGCGATAGCGGCACTCTGTTTGCCGAGCGGCTGCAGGAACTGGGCGCCAAGGTGAAATTCCGCGCCACGCTCAATGTTGGTGCGTTGGATCTTACGGGCTGTTCAACAAACCGTCTGCCGCCGCATGAGCGCGAAATGGCGCGCCGCTTGATGAAGGCATACATAGCGCTTGGCTGCGAGCCGAGCTGGACCTGCGCGCCCTATCAGGCGGGCCACCGGCCAGCTCTTGGGTCTGATGTGGCGTGGGGCGAATCCAACGCTGTGGTGTTTTGCAACTCGGTGCTGGGCGCGCGCACCAATCGCTATGGCGATTATCTGGATATTGCCTGCGCCATAACCGGCAAAGCGCCGCGCACAGGGCTGCACTTGCCGGACAACCGGCTGGCAACATTCGTGTTTGACGTCTCCGCCTTAGCCCCCGCCGCGTTTGATGATGATAGTTTTTGGCCCATTTTGGGCAGCCTTTACGGCAAACGGGCCGGAACGAGCGTTGGCGTGTTGACTGGCGTGCCGCAACACCCAGGCGAAGATGCGCTGAAGGCCTTTGGGGCAGCGAGTGCATCCACCGGTGGGGTGGGCCTGTTTCATATCGCAGGCGTCACGCCGGAAGCACCGGATGCGGCAACCATTTTGGGCGGCATACCCCCGCGCGAAACCATGTCTATCAGCGCCGCAGATTTTGCCGCGCAAAAGCGCAAAATGGCGACTGTGCAAGGCGCGACACGCATTGATGCCGTGGCCATTGGCAGCCCGCATTTGTCACTCGAAGAATGCGAAAGGCTAAGCTTACTAATCGGTGCGCGAAAGCTAACGATTCCATTTTATGCCTGCACGGGGCGGCATGTCTTGCAAAGATTAGACGCCACGGGCTTACGCGCCTCACTGGAATCCAGCGGCGTTACGGTGGTGATAGACACCTGTGTCGTCGTGACGCCGATTATGAAAGAGTTGCCGCAGGGCATTTTAATGACCAATTCCGGCAAATTCGCGCAATATGCGCCGGGGAATACGGGTTATAAGGTGGTGTTTGGCTCGCTGGCAGAATGCGTGGAAAGCGCCATCACCGGAGCGCCAACCCATGAGTAATTTATGGCTTACGGAACGATTGCTGCATATTGATGCGAGCCACAAAGTCGGCGAGCTCGTTACTTTGCGTGGCGGCGCGGATGGGGACGTGGTGCTTGAAACCCTCATCCCCGGCCGCGCCGCCAGCGGCCCCCTGCTCCGGCTTACCGCACCCATCAGCTTTTGGGGCGGGGTGGACCCGAAAACATCCCAAATCGCCGACGTGCGCCACCCGCAGCACGGCACAGCCATTTCGGGCACCATATTGATGCTGCCCGGCACGATAGGCTCCTCGTCCGCATCCGCCGTTTTGTTGGAACTCATTCATAGAGGCATAGCTCCGGCGGCGATTATTATGCCGGAGCCGGATGCGATTTTGTTGCTGGGGGTGCTGGTGGCGCGGGAAATGGGGTGGGGTGGGTGCGGGGCGTTTAGGGGGAGCGAAGCCCAAATTCCTTCGACGTTAAATGATTAGTCCCCGGAAATATGGGCTTCGATGTTATCAGTTATTAATTGTCTTCTTTAGTGACACCTTTGAACGGAGTTCCGTCCTTTTTACCGTCCATAAAGCGGCCGGTATCTGAGTCACGCTTAGTCCATGTGTCAGTTTTTGGGTTAAGTACTTGCGTCCGGTCACGAACAGCACCATTGCGATGTCCGTCACCTTTAGGTGGATTTGTAGCCATTTGGGCCTCCATAGATTTCAAAGTTTCAAACCAGCGCCCTAAGGCGCTGGCAAGATTATGCTATGCAGCTCGCTTTTTTGATGCTGCTTCTTTGCTTCCAAGATGAAGGCGCTCTTTGAGAACGTCACTAATGCGACCTGGATTTACATCGAAGCTCGCAGCAATCCGGTTTTGAAACTCTCCGCTCCAGTAGCGGAGCCAGATTGTCATAGCGTCTTCAAAAGTGAGCTTATAGCTAGGCTTATTATTATCATTCATTTGAATGATCCTTTTTTATTAAATAGCCCTATTGAAACGGTGACCAGAAAATGCGACTCATAAACTGTACTGTTCAGAAATCGGCATTTCCAGCACATCCGCCCAGCGGGTTTGGGCTTGTCCGCTGACACCATGGGCCACATTTCCTGTCGGGTTGAAGACGACTTGATTTGTGGTCCTTTAATTTTTGCCAACCTAATCGGTGTTCAGAATCAGGTCGGCGATAACTCTCATCATCATTATTACTCCGTTTTGTGCCTATTCTTCATGAAATGAGCCAATTGACCCATCGTCACGCCGAAACTCAATGGAGGCCCTGCCTAGTTCGGTAAGGACAAAAGATCCGCGCGTATACGCGGTACCCTTTCGATATTTGGCGAGCCCCTTTTTCTCTAATGTTCGATGGCTAACGAGATTTCGAATTACTTGGCTGAGGCGATCATCCTTTCGGCTCTCAAGTATCTCCAGATCTTCCTTAGACGGATGAAGAACCAATCTGAGTTTTTTTGCCAATACTGAAATTTCAAGCCCCAAATCTGGGTCACCAAACTCCGCTATCAGCCTCAATGCTGGATCAACTAAATCTCCTTCCTTAATTCGACCCATAATCGCTCAATTTGTACCATTTTTTATTCTGCCTACCATATGTCGCGAGGAATCCGCAATAGTAAAGATTCGTTAACCATATATTTTATTTATTTGCTCATGTTTTGTTCTTACGTGTGGCGCCATGATGCAAAAATGGGTGCTCCGCGCAAGCGGACAGGATTGAGGACGGCATGAATTTACCTCTCCGCCAATCTTCCTATTTGCGGGGAGATGTCGGCAAACGTCGCCATAGTTAGCCACGGTGGAGCGCAATTAGGTGAGGCGTTGCCATCAAAGTCTGCGGCGCTCACGCCTTATGCCCCGTGAGGGGAAGCGATATTTAATCCCGCCCGCAGGCGGAATTGGCGCAGCATCTCTGCTGCAGGTGCGAATATCAGATACCGCTGTAGCGGTATTTGGACACAGGCCACGCATCTTCACCGCAAGGGGGAGATCGGCTAATCGGCGGCAATGCAAAATGCCCACTCCAACTGGCGGAATGGGCACATTGACTACCTCTATTCACCATTACATCGTCTCGGAGCGGCCCATTTCCATGAGCAGGCGTTCGGTTTTGGCGTCTTCCAGTTTGTTGACCATGCGCTTAGATTCTTCGACGTCGCGCAATGTTTTGGTGACGGTGATGGAGGTGTGGACCAGCATGATGGCGGCCATGGCGTAGAAGCCTTTGGCGGCGAAGCTGGCTTCAAGGAAATAGATGCCGCCTGCCATCATGGTGGCGGAGATGATGAAGGTGAGAACCGAAAACATGGTCCATGCATCGGTGTGTTTTGGTTGGTAAGACTGTACTGACATTTTGATTTATCCTTTTAGATGAGGTTATTTAGGCGGGAATTTCGGTGGTGGTTGATGCTTGCGCTGCCTCGCTGAGGCGCTTCAAGACATCATCGGCACGGGTTTTCAGCGGCACGCCGCAGCCGGCGTCGGCCAGTTTTTCGATGAGGGCGGCGGGGTCGCTGGCACCTTCCATTTCGGCCATGGCAATGGCCGTGACATCAAGCTGCTTCTGGCGGGTGCGCAGACGGTCGAGCGTGCTTTCGGCATCCTTCAATGCGTTAAGCGTGGAGGCCGCGCCGGTTTCGCGCAGGCGCTGGGTCTTTTCTGTCGCCGTTGCCAAGCGCTGGCCGCGCTCCAGTTCGCGTAGGCGCATTTCTGACGCCCTGACTATGGTTTTCAAGCGGCTGATTTCGCTGGCGAAACTTTTCTGCGCGGTGAGTGAGTTATCCCGCTCCATTTCGAGGATGGCGATGGACTCTGCCGCCTCGCGGGCCAGCTCATTCTTGCCCTGCTCCATGGCGCTTAGCGTGCGGCGCTCCAGATCGGCGATGCGGGCGATGACGCGCTGGCACTGCTGGGTCTCCTGATCGTTCTGCGCAATGGCAACGGCCACCGCGCGGCGGGCAGCGCCGATGGCATCGGCACATTCGCGCAACTGCTGGCGCAATATGGTGAGGGCATTGCCATCGAGCACGATTTCGGCGGTATCGTTGGTCCTGCCCCTTAGAAGCGTAACAAATTGTTTGAACATTTTGGTTCCTCCGTTTATGAACATTGTTCATGAAGTGAATATATACAAACGTGAACGATGTTCAAGATACAAAATGAACAGTGTTCAAAGTTTTTGAGGGTTGGTTAATGGCGGGTAAGCGGGAGGCGAGGCGCGAGGATTTGCGTGAGCGGCTGATTGCGGCGGCGACATCGCGGATGCGGGACAATGGCCTTGCGGGCTTGCGCGCGCGGGACATTACCAGCGATGCCGGGTGTGCGCTTGGCGGACTTTATTCTGCATTTGACGATTTGGATGCGCTGATATTGGCGGTCAATTCGCTAACCCTTCGCCAGCTTGATGAGATTATGACCGACGAGGTTAAGAAACAAACGAGCGATGGCGGCAGGCTGCAAACACTTGGGGCGATTTACCTCAAGTTCGCGCGGGATAACCCTAATCTCTGGCGGGCGCTATTTCAGTTTCACTATCCGGACGGCAAAGCGTTGCCGGAATGGTATGCGCAGGATCAGGCCAAGCTCTTGCTGCAAATTGTGAAGCCGCTCCGAGGATTGCAGCCGGAGATGAACGAGGCGGCTCTTATTGTGCGGGCACGCACGCTGTTTGCAGCCGTGCATGGCATCGTTTCTATCAGCCTTGAGGAGCGCTTTGTCGGCCTGCCAACGGCAACACTGGACTATGAGCTTGAGCGGTTTATCAACTTGTTGCTCAGTGGCTTGAAAGAACTGAAGGCCGAAGGGCGGAACTAGTTTTTCTTGACGCCGTTCAGCGCCATCATCGCGTCAATCAGGCGCGGGATGTATCTCTCGCCGTAGCCCTGATTTTCGGCTAGCACCAAAAGTTGGTGCACTTGCCCGGCAAGAAACGTGGCGACGGGGAGTTGCCCGGTCATGTTGGTATAATAGCGCAAATCCTTGCGGGCATTTTTGATGGCGAACTTGGCGGCTGTGTCATCGTCACTCAGCGGCACTTTGATAAGACGCTCGAACATGACGGAATTAGCACCGCCCGAGGTGACGATGTCATGCAGCGCTTGCATGGAAACGCCCGCTTTAGCGGCCACTGTGATAGCCTCTGCGGCGATGGCGGCGTTGCTGATGGACAGGAAATTATTGATGAGTTTAAGCTGGTGCGCCGCGCCAACCGCGCCGGAATAAACGATGGTATCGGCGAAACAATCGAGCACGGGGCGGATTTTTTCCAGCACGACCTTATCGCCGCCGACCATGAGGCCGAGCTTGCCAGCCTCAGCTTCGTTGGGCGTGCGGGTCATCGGTGTATCGCAGAAATGCACACCTTTGGTGGCGAGGTCTGCGGCAATGCGTAAGGTGGAGGCTGGTTCGGCGGTGGAGCAATCGGCGATGATGAGGCCAGACTTTGCTGACTTCATAATGCCGTTTGCCCCGTAAAGCGCGTCTTCCACCTGCGGGCTTCCCGTGACACAGAGGATGATGAGATCGCAGGTTTTGGCAAGATCTGCAGGCGTTGCGGCCTCGGTGGAGCCAAGCGCGATCAGGCTTTCCACCGATGCGCGGTTGCGATGGGCGATGACGGCGAGTTCGTAGCCTTTGGTGACGATATTCTTACCAATGCCGTGACCCATGAGGCCAACGCCAATGAGACCTACGCGTTTAATGGTCATGATCTGCCTTTTTATGAATGCGTGAAAGTTTCAACACTGTCAGCGCAAAGCGAGTGCAATTCAAGTGGTTTTGAAGACCCGTTTTGGATGAAACGCGCCTTGGCGGATTTCGCCAATAGCGATAAGTATGCCGCGTTCTGTGGCGTAGGCCTCGTCCTCTTCAACGGGAGCATCACGCCCGCCGAGCACAACCGGATTGCCCATGCGGACACGATGTGCGGCATCACTGGAAAGCGGTACGTGGGGCAAGCCTTCGAGCGCCTCAATCGGGTCGATCAGAAAGGCGTCAAGCTCTGCATAGGCGGAAGGCTCTATGCCATCGGGTATGCCGAGTTCTTCCAGCTTCGCTTTGGCGGACTGGCTGGCCGCCTCCAGCATTTCCTTGGTGACGGCATCTTGCTCGTCAAACGGCGCAACAACGAGGCGGCGCAGCGCGGAGACATGGCCATAGCAGCCGAGCAAACGGCCCATATCGCGGGCGATGGAGCGGACATAGGTACCCTTGCCGCATTCAACTTCGAATATGGCGCTCGACGCATCGGGCATTGACGTCAGCTCAATCCGGTCAATTTCGATGTCGCGGGCGGCGATTTCGACAGTTTCGCCATCGCGGGCCAGATCATAGGCGCGCGCGCCGTCGATTTTGATTGCAGAAAACTGCGGTGGCACTTGGCTGATGACGCCGGTGAACTGCGGTAGCAAGGCGCGGATGGCGGCTTCGTCGGGGCGGGCGTCGGAGGTTTGTGTGACCACGCCTTCCAAATCATCGGTGTTGCGCTCTTCGCCCCACGTGGCCGTGAAGGAGTAAACCTTGGTGCCTTCCATAACGTAGGGCACGGTTTTGGTGGCTTCGCCCAGCGCGATGGGTAAAATGCCAGATGCCAGCGGGTCCAGCGTTCCGGCGTGTCCGGCCTTATCGGCGCGGTATAGGCGCTTGATGAGCGAGACGGCATCGGTGGAGCCCATGCCATAGGGCTTGTCGAAAATGACCCAGCCGGAGACTGGGCGCTGCGGGCGTTTACGTTTTTGATTCATGGTCGATATTATTCGCCGTCACCATCGCCGTCCCCGTCTTCGGGGTTAACGTCATCGGTATCACTTTTCATATGGCCAAGGTCGCGGGCAACCGCAGGCGTGCGCAACAGCGCGTCAATCTTGGCGTAATTATCAAACGAGGAATCGATCTTGAAGCGGAACTGCGGCATGGTGCGCATTTGGCGCAATGCCGGGCCCATTGTGCCGCGAATGAACTTGGAGTGGCGATTGAGCGCATCAATAACCGGCTGCGGATCAGCCACGCCAAGCGGCTGGATGTAGGCTGTGGCAACGCCGAGGTCCGGCGACATAGTAACCTGCGTGACCGACATGACAGTCACTTCCAAAATGGGGTCAGCGATTTGGTTGCGCTGGAACTGCTCAATCAGCGCATGGCGCACCATTTCGCCGACACGCAACATGCGCTGCGACGGGCCTTTAGCTGCGGATTTCTTTTGTGCCATGGCAATGTTCTTCCTGAAAACGAGGCGGGATCGGACCGCGCTCTTCATGGGGGCGTGATAGAGGGTTATGCGGGAGATTGCTATGGGGAAATGTGGTGGGAGGTTAATCCGGCACATTCAGAAATTTTGAATAGACCCCACCTTCACTCCTCATGCTTTCAATCTTCCTAACACTGCGTGATTTGACGTGATCCAGATTCAAATAGTCAAATGTTGCACTATCCTCATACCTTATATGACCGTCGATATACTCTAGCGATTTGCCAGACCTGCGATAATAGGCAATGTTTAGAGCCCGATGTTCGCGGTTTTTTTGGTCTGGCAGCGGATATATCTCTCGCCGAAGTTCAGAAATAGGGATTCCGAAGTAGTAGGCATTAAACTCAAGATAAGTGGTTGGATCGACTTCAGTTAACCACCTGATGGCTTCATGCCTTAGGAAGCTGCTTGTATCATTAAGACATGCCTTCATTCCAGCTGCGATTTCGGCATCGAACAGACGGGAGTTCCAAACAAATTCAATAAATCTAAATCTAAATTGTGCAATCCACGTATGCTCAACATCAACGAGATATTTGCGCAGTGCAAGCCAAGCTGTGCCGGTTTTGTCGCCTATTTCTCCAACGATATAATCGCCCTCTGATCTTGTCTCTATATTTTTAGATCACAGCATTTTGATCAGAAAGCCGACTTCGCCGTTATCAGTAACACGCCGTATAAGCTCGCGTTGCTTTTCATAATGTTCGGCGGCACTGCCATCGCGCCGTGTTTTCACGAGAATGTCAGTTGATTCGTTCGCAAAAAATCCATCGGGGAGAAATGCTATTTGTTCGTTATTTTTCTTGTTCATTTTTTCGATTTTCTATGTCGATTCCAAACTTAAAAATCGACCATAGCCTGCGTCCATAATTATGCCGCTCCGCAACCTCAATCATTTTGCCTTCAATTTTCTTGATTTCATATCCGGCCGCTATGTTTGAAGGGCAATTGTGAAATATGTCAGCTATAATTTTTGCCTCATCTAAACTTTTTGCCGCTCTTATCTCAACGAGCGCAGCGCCCATGGAAAGTAGCAGTGCCCTATAATTCTCATGTATAGGTTCCGTCATTTTTTCTTACCTTTATTATTGCCTTTTGATTTGTCACTATTATCTTTATCACTTTTGCTATCAGGCTTTGGGTCTTTTTTATCGTTTTTATCGCCACTCTTTTCCCAAGGGGCCATTTCTTCATCATCATCCAACTCCTTTACAGATATGGATTCGTCATCACCAAACAACCCTCTTTTTTTTGCTTCCTTAATTCTTCCATTTCCATCCAAAACTTTATTTCCTCGAACTGTAATTTCTTCGCCTGGTAACGGGTTAACAATGGCATCACGAAGTTCTTGGTCCGACAAATTCTGAAGGTTTGGTCGGGGTGCATTGTGGCCGGGGGCGTCAATTGTCTCCAAATCTCGGAA
>JAYSWX010000071.1:0-10815 GCA_043717855.1 Phyllobacterium sp. | reverse complement strand
GATTGTGCCGATTGCCATGGAAGAAAAGCTGCGCTTCGCCATCCGCGAAGGCGGCAGGACTGTGGGCGCTGGTATTGTGGCCAATATATTGGCTTAATCGCTGCTATTTCATGAATATGAGCCGTCGCGGCAACGCGGCGGCTTTTTCTCTGGCATGTTGTTTAGTTGTAAAACATGCTTGAAATAACTGAGAGTCGATTCATCACAAAAGGACCGAAATATGCTTGTCGCCACCACCAATGATCTTGCAGGACATCGTATTGTCAAAACTATCGGCGTAGTGCGCGGCCTCACGGTACGCTCGCGCAGCGCGATTGGTAACATTGGTGGCGCCATACAGTCCTTTTTCGGCGGCAACATCTCAATTTATACCAACTTGGCAGAAACAGCGCGTCAGGAGGCATTTGATCTGATGGTTACGCATGGCAAAGACAATGGCGCGAACGCCATTATTGGTATGCGTTACGACGCCAATGAAATTATGGACGGCATAACTGAAGTGCTGGCCTATGGCACGGCGGTGGTGGTTGAAGCAGTATGAGGTGTTATTTTTCATAAAGGACTTGAAACCAAGCGCCTCATGTGAAAAGGACTGCACACCAAGCGTAGGGGTGTAACTCAGTTGGTAGAGTGTTGGTCTCCAAAACCAAATGTCGCAAGTTCGAATCTTGTCGCCCCTGCCAGTTTCCTGCTTCCATAGTCTCATTCCGTCAGTCAAAAGTCTTTGATAGACACGCTTGCCAGAGCGAGATTGTTGTTTCACTTTGTCATTGGCAATGTTGGGAGGCAGGACATGAATTTTCGCAAAGCAGAAAAACCGGCAGAAACGATTTCAGCGGAACAAGCCGCCAGTTTTGTGCAATCGAACATGTGGCTCGACTATGGCGCTTCGCTTTTGCAGCCCGATGTTTTTGACAAGGCGCTAGCGGCGCGTGTCACCGAGCTAGCTAACCTCAAAATTCGAAATTGCTTGACTGTGCGGCCGCGCGCTGTTCTGGAGGCTGATCCCGAGGGCAAGCATGTGCAGTTTTTCAATCTGCATTTTTCTGGCTATGATCGCAAGAAATCTGATGCCGGCGGAGTGAACTATGTGCCGGTAAACCTAGGCGAAATTCCTGATTATTATCGCCGTTTTATTGATCCTGTTGACATCGTCATTTTGAAATGTTGCCCTTTGGATGCTGACGGCTTTTTCAATATGAGCGCCGCAAACCTCTGGCATCGCGCCATTATTGAGCGCGCTAAGATGGTGATCATCGAGACGACCACCGGAATTCCCTATGTGATGGGAGAGGACACCGTAATTCATCTCAGTGAGGTTGACTATATTATTGAGGGCGACAATGCACCGTGCGTTGAGCTTCCTAACCCGGCCGCTACTGATGTTGACCGCGCAGTGGCAGGGCACATTGCTAGTGAAATAAACGACGGCGACTGCTTACAGATCGGTATTGGCGGCATGCCAAATGCTGTTTGTGCGTTGCTGCTGCATAGTGACATCAAGGAATTGGGCGTCCACACCGAAATGCTGACGGACGGTATTATCGATCTTTACAAATCCGGGCGGATTACGGGGACGAAGAAACAGTTGCGAGCGGGCAAGATAGTCTACTCCTTCGCGCTAGGGTCAAAAGCTTTATACGATTGCCTTGATCACAATCCGGATATGCTGTGCTGTCCGGTGGATTTTACGAATTTGCCAGAAAACATCATGAAGAATGATAATCTCATCTCAATCAACAATACGACTCAAATTGATTTGCAGGGGCAGGCGGCCTCCGAGTCTGATGGCTTGCGGCACATCAGCGGCACAGGCGGGCAGTTGCAGTTTGTGCGCGGGGCCTATGCTTCAAAGGGGGGCAAATCATTTATATGCCTCGCCTCAACTTATGATAAACGCGGCGAGCGGCGCTCCCGTATTGTGATGACTTTGACCAAGGGCAATATCGTTACAACACCGCGCTCGGACGTCATGTATGTCGTCACTGAATATGGCATTGTGAATTTAAAGGGCAAATCCGTGCCGGAGCGGGCGCTGGCTTTGATTTCAATCGCTCATCCCGATTTCCGTGACCTGCTATTGGGGCAGGCTTACGAACATAAAATCGTGCCGCAAGGATTTACCTTTTGAAGCTGAGGTCCGCGCGGCGCTTTTGCAGGAATGCGTCTATGGCCTCTTTCGTATCAGGCTCCAACATATTTTGCGCCATGATTTCAGACGCGAGTGCATAAGCGTCGGACAGGGGCAGCTGTCGTTGTTTTTGGAACAGTGCCTTGCCATAGCGGACGGCAACCGGGTCTTTGGATAAAATGGAGGCAACTTTAGCTTCAATCGCCGCGTCAAGATCGGTATCCTGTACGGCTTGGTTTATGAGCCCATATGTGACCGCCTGTTCTGCTGAAATGAATTCACCCGTAACCAGCATGTCAAAGGATTTCTTGGTCGATACGTTGCGAGAGAGCGCAACTGCGGGTGTCGAGCAAAATAGGCCAAGGTTTACGCCGGATACGGCAAAGCGCGCGGAATGGGCGGCGATTGCTAAATCGCAACTGGCGACGAGCTGGCATCCGGCCGCGGTAGCGATACCGTGAACCCTTGCAATGACCGGAACCGGTAAGTTCACGATGCTCTGCATCACGTTTGAGCATCGGGCAAATAAATCACGATGATAGTCAATGGCGGGCGTCCTTCTTATCTCTGCCAAGTCATGGCCGGCGCAAAAGGCTTTCCCCGCGCCGGAGATGATGACACAGCGTGCGTCCGGATCAACGCTGATGGAATCAAGAGCGCCTTGTAATGCCATAAGCAACTCGTCTGAAAGCGCATTGAACTTTGTGGGGCGATTGAGCTGTAGAGTGATCGTACCGTCTTGCTTGCCTACGAGCAGCACAGGTTCATTTATCGGGCCGGAGGTTAGGGACATCAAACTACACCTATTCGAGACAAGTAATTTACAACTTTGCCATATTTTGGGATGATTGATGGCTTAACGCAAGCAAATGCATATTTTGCCGCTTATCTTATGGGGGAGAATGTAGTCGGTTTGCTGTGTTATCGATGCCGTCCCCAGTAGTGGTATGTAACTGCGAAAAGAATCCGTAAAAAGCGCTTGTGAATCCGGTAGGTCGCCTCTATATGTCCAGCGATAAGACAGGGTGCGCGGAATCAAATCGATGCCGCGCTCCCTTTTGTCTTGTAGAGAAACAAGTGATTCGGGTCAGTTTTCCCGAAAATCCCGCAGGTAACAGATGGCTTCTAAAACTAATCCTTTCGCCTTTATTCAGCAGGTTCGCGCTGAAACCGCCAAGGTGACATGGCCAAGTCGTCGTGAGACCATGATTTCAACAGCAATGGTCGTTGTAATGGCTTTTGTAGCTGCGTTGTTCTTCTTTCTCGCCGATTTGATGATGGGTTATGGTGTTGAACTCATCCTCGGACTTGGCAAGTAATTTTAGATATTTAAGGAATTTATGAATGACGGCTCGTTGGTACATCGTCCAAGCTTACTCGAATTTCGAGAAGAAAGTGGCCGAGTCGATTGAGGAGAAGGCAAAGCAAAAAGGCTTGTCGCATCTTTTCGAGAAGATCGTAGTTCCTACGGAGAAGATTGTAGAAATTCGTCGAGGCCGTAAGGTTGATGCTGAACGCAAGTTTTTTCCTGGTTATGTAATGGTTCGGGCCAACTTAACGGATGAAGCGTTTCATTTGATTAAGAATACTCCAAAAGTGACGGGTTTCTTGGGTTCAGACTCCAAGCCAGTTCCTATTTCGGATGCCGAAGCTGATCGTATTTTGGTTCAAATTCAGGAGGGCGTTGATCGTCCTAAGTCGGCACTGTCGTTTGAAATTGGCGAGCAAGTGCGCGTATCGGATGGTCCGTTTGCCTCGTTCAATGGCTTCGTTCAGGAGGTCGATCAAGAGCGCTCGCGCCTTAAGGTGGAAGTGTCGATTTTTGGTCGCGCTACACCGGTTGATTTGGAATTCTCTCAGGTCGAAAAAGTCTGAGGATAGTCCGTTAATTCGGGCGGTTACGAGGTAATACTCGTGATGTTAAAAAATGGTGGGAGGAAGGCGGACCTGGCCGGTCCGTTAACCGCACCACCGCACTTCATCAGATTGGCATTGGCCAGTCGTTTTTAGGAAGGTAGATACATGGCCAAGAAAATTATGGGTCAGATCAAGCTTCAGGTCAAGGCAGGCTCGGCTACACCGTCCCCGCCAATCGGACCGGCTCTTGGTCAACGTGGCGTAAATATTATGGAATTCTGCAAAGCGTTTAACGCGCAGACGCAGGATATCGAAAAAGGATCACCGGTTCCGGTGGTTATTACCTATTATCAGGATAAGTCATTCACCTTTGCGATGAAGACGCCGCCTGTGAGCTTCCTGCTAAAGAAGGCTGCAGGTTTGACATCTGGAACGAAGACGCCTGGTCGCGGGCCCGGTGGAACTGTAACGCGCGCTGATGTGCGCAAGATTGCAGAGACCAAGTTGAAAGATTTGAACGCCTATGACGTCGATGCAGCAATGCTGATGATTGAAGGCTCTGCCCGTTCGATGGGCCTGGAAGTGGTGGGCTAATATCATGGCAAAGCAAGCAAAACGTATCGCTAAGATCAATGATGGACTAGACCGTTTATCTTCATTCGCTTTGGAAGCGGCTTTGGATATGGTTAAGACACGCGCTGTTGCGAAGTTCGATGAAACCATCGAAATTGCCATGAATCTTGGTGTTGATCCTCGTCACGCTGACCAGATGGTTCGCGGCGTGGTAAATCTGCCAAATGGCACAGGTCGTACTGTTCGTGTTGCGGTATTCGCACGCGGCGCTAAGGCTGACGAAGCCCGTGCGGCTGGCGCGGATATCGTCGGCGCGGAAGACCTGTTCGAGACTGTAAACGGCGGTAACATCGATTTCGACCGTTGTATTGCAACTCCGGATATGATGCCGCTTGTTGGTCGTCTTGGTAAGGTTCTCGGCCCTCGTGGCATGATGCCAAACCCTAAGGTTGGTACAGTAACGATGGATATCACCGGCGCAGTTAAGGCATCAAAGGGCGGTGCTGTTGAGTTCCGTGTTGAGAAGGCCGGTATTATCCATGCCGGTATCGGCAAGGCAAGTTTCGGTACTGAAGCACTGGCGCAGAACATCCGCGCGTTTGCTGATGCCGTTATCAAGGCGAAGCCAACCGGTGCTAAGGGTAACTACGTCAAGCGTGTGTCGATTTCCTCGACAATGGGTGTTGGCATAAAAATTGATGCATCGTCGCTGACGATCGTTTAATTGTTTAATATCAGGTTCTAATAATCTGATTTTATTAAAAATTCCGGGCTTGGTAAGAGCCCGGATTTTCGGAAGGGAACTTCCGAAAGTCCTGTCCGAGATTGTGGGTGGCTTTGGCCATAATTCATCTGAACCCACATGAGACGGGGGTAGCCGAATGAGCCGGGAAACCGGCAGACTACGGTTTGAACCCAGACAGCCTTTCGCCGCCCGCGCCAATGCGGACACGAGGGGGACAGGATCCTCAGAGCGTCGCAACCGGTTAGCCGGGCGCGGCAAAAGGCAACCCGGCAGACCTGCATTGTGCGGTCTGCTTATCTGGAGAGTGGCAGTGGATAGAGCGGAAAAGCGCGAGTTCGTCACAGGCCTGAACGAAGTCTTTAAATCGACTGGTTCAGTTGTGGTGGCTCACTATGCCGGTCTAACGGTAGCGCAATTGAACGATTATCGTTCAAAAATGCGTGCAGCCGGTGGATCGGTTAAAGTTGCGAAGAACCGTCTCGCCAAAATTGCTCTTCAGGGCACGGAGTCGGCGTCAATTTCAGACCTTTTTAAAGGTATGACAATTATCGCCTATGCAGCGGATCCCGTTGCAGCTCCGAAAGTGACCGTGGAATTTGCTAAGACTAATGACAAGCTCATTGTTCTTGGCGGTGTCATGGGATCAACAGGCTTAGATGCAGATGGTGTGAAGGCTCTGGCCTCCTTGCCGTCTCTAAATGAACTGCGCGCACGTTTGGTTGGCATGATTTCTACGCCAGCGACACGGATTGCACAGGTCATCAGCGCACCAGCGGGTCAGCTCGCACGTGTGTTTGGAGCCTATGCCCGGAAGGACGAAGCGGCATGAGGTCGTTCCTCGCTGCATAACTCAATTCGAACTTAGTATAAAAAAGGAATCTAAAATGGCTAATCTTGCCAATCTCGTTGAAGAATTGTCGGCATTGACTGTCCTTGAGGCAGCTGACTTGTCGAAGATGCTTGAAGAAAAGTGGGGCGTTTCTGCCGCTGCTCCAGTTGCTGCAGCTGCCGCTGGTGGTGCTGCACCGGCTGCTGCGGTTGAAGAAAAGACTGAATTTGATGTTGTTCTGACCGACGCCGGCCCGAACAAGATCAATGTGATCAAGGAAGTACGTGCGATCACTGGTCTTGGCCTCAAGGAAGCTAAGGATCTGGTGGAAGCCGCTCCTAAGGCTGTTAAAGAAGGCGTTAACAAGGACGAAGCTGCAAAGCTCAAGACTCAGCTTGAAGCAGCCGGCGCTAAGGTTGACGTTAAGTAATTGTTATGCGGACTGGCGGGTTCTCCCGCCGGTCCGTTTTTAGTGTGTGCGAAACCCTTTTTCAAACGGCAGTGACGTTGCCGGTTTGGAAACGGGTTTCATTCCGTTCTAAGGCCGCTGCCTGTTTTTTGGCTCCGGTTTCATGATGTCCGCCCGTTTTTGGGCACTTTACGAGGAGCGTATATGGCTCAGACCTTTTCGTTCAACGGCCGCAAGCGCGTTCGCAAGTTCTTCGGTAAGATTCCCGAAGTTGCTGAAATGCCAAATCTCATTGAGGTTCAAAAAGCCTCTTACGATCAATTCCTTATGGTTGACGAGCCAGAAGGTGGTCGTTTGGATGAAGGCCTACAGTCAGTATTTAAGTCTGTATTCCCGATTTCCGATTTCTCCGGCGCTGCGATGCTTGAGTTCGTTAAATACGAATTTGAAGCACCGAAGTTTGATGTTGATGAATGCCGTCAACGCGATTTGACGTACGCAGCACCTTTGAAGGTGACACTGCGTTTAATTGTGTTTGATATAGATCCAGATACACAGGCAAAATCCATCAAAGACATCAAAGAACAAGATGTTTACATGGGCGATATGCCTTTGATGACTGGCAACGGCACGTTCGTTGTGAACGGCACTGAGCGCGTTATCGTATCGCAAATGCACCGTTCGCCGGGCGTTTTCTTCGATCACGACAAGGGCAAAAGCCATTCGTCCGGCAAGTTCCTGTTCGCTGCGCGTGTCATCCCTTACCGTGGGTCATGGCTCGATATCGAGTTTGATGCCAAGGACGTTGTACACGCCCGTATCGACCGTCGTCGTAAGCTGCCAGCAACATCTTTGTTGATGGCGCTTGGGATGGATGGCGAAGAAATTCTGTCGACATTCTACAACAAGTTTACTTACAGCCGCGCGGGCGAAAACTGGCGCGTTCCTTACACCCCTGAGCGTTTTAAGGGCTACAAGGCTGTAATTGATCTGGTTGATGCTGATACTGGCGAAGTCGTTCTGGAAGCTGGCAAGAAGCTGACCATCCGTTCTGCCAAGCAACTGGCCGATAAAGGCTTGAAGGCTATCCGCGTGACGGAAGATGATTTGCTTGGCACCTATTTGGCCGAGGATATCGTCAACTATCAGACTGGTGAGATATTCCTCGAAGCTGGCGATGAAATCGATGAGAAGAAGTACAAGATTTTGACAGACCTAGGTCTGGATGAAATCGAAGTGCTCGACATCGACCACGTTAATGTTGGCGCTTATATTCGCAATACGCTTGCCGTGGATAAGAACGAGTCCCGTCAGGACGCGTTGTTCGATATCTACCGCGTGATGCGTCCGGGTGAGCCACCGACGATGGACACGGCAGAAGCCATGTTCAATTCGCTGTTCTTTGACTCAGAGCGTTATGATCTCTCCGCTGTTGGCCGTGTGAAAATGAACATGCGTTTGGATCTGGATGCTCCGGATACAACGCGCGTTTTGCGCAAGGAAGACGTTATTGCCGTTGTTCGCACGCTTGTTGAGCTGCGTGATGGCAAGGGCGAAATCGACGATATCGATAACCTTGGCAACCGCCGTGTGCGTTCTGTTGGCGAGTTGATGGAAAATCAATATCGCGTCGGTTTGTTGCGTATGGAACGTGCGATCAAGGAACGTATGTCCTCGATTGAAATTGACACTGTGATGCCGCAAGACTTGATTAACGCCAAGCCTGCTGCGGCAGCGGTGCGCGAATTCTTTGGCTCTTCGCAGCTTTCGCAGTTTATGGACCAGACCAATCCGTTGTCTGAGATAACTCACAAGCGTCGCCTCTCGGCGCTTGGGCCTGGTGGTTTGACACGTGAACGTGCTGGCTTTGAAGTGCGCGACGTGCATCCAACGCATTATGGCCGTATCTGCCCGATTGAAACACCGGAAGGTCCGAACATCGGTCTTATCAACTCGCTGGCAACATTTGCCCGCGTGAATAAGTATGGCTTCATTGAGAGCCCATACCGCAAGATCATTGACGGCAAGCTGACTATGGAAGTGGCCTATCTTTCGGCCATGGAAGAATCCAAGCATCACGTCGCGCAGGCTAACGCTGAGCTCGATAGTGAAGGTCGCTTTGTCGATGAGTTCGTGATTTGCCGGTACGCTGGTGATGTTATCATGGCACCACGTGAAAACGTGGATTTGATGGACGTTTCGCCAAAGCAGATGGTGTCGGTAGCTGCGGCTCTCATCCCGTTCCTTGAGAACGACGATGCGAACCGTGCGCTGATGGGCTCCAACATGCAGCGGCAGGCTGTGCCCTTGGTTCGTGCCGAGGCGCCGTTTGTCGGCACTGGTATGGAAGCTATCGTTGCCCGTGACTCCGGTGCGGCTATTGCGGCCCGTCGTGGTGGTATCGTTGACCAAGTTGATGCGACGCGTATCGTCTTGCGTGCCACGGAAGATCTTGATCCATCAAAGTCCGGCGTTGATATCTATCGCTTGATGAAGTTCCAACGTTCAAACCAGTCAACATGTATCAATCAGCGTCCGCTGGTTCGTGTTGGTGATCGGATTGAAAAGGGCGATATCATTGCTGATGGTCCATCGACGGATCTCGGCGATTTGGCTCTCGGCCGTAACGTGCTCGTCGCGTTTATGCCTTGGAATGGTTACAACTACGAGGATTCGATCCTTCTATCCGAGCGCATCGTTCGCGATGATGTGTTCACATCCATCCACATCGAAGAGTTCGAGGTGATGGCACGTGATACCAAGCTCGGACCTGAAGAAATCACGCGCGATATTCCAAACGTTTCGGAAGAAGCGCTAAAGAACCTCGACGAAGCGGGTATTGTTTACATTGGTGCGGAAGTTCAGCCTGGCGATATTCTGGTCGGCAAGATCACACCAAAGGGCGAAAGCCCGATGACGCCGGAAGAAAAACTTCTCCGCGCGATCTTTGGCGAAAAAGCCAGCGACGTTCGCGATACTTCGCTCAAACTGCCCCCCGGCGTTGCCGGAACGGTTGTCGAAGTCCGCGTGTTTAACCGCCACGGTATCGACAAAGACGAACGTGCGATGGCGATTGAGCGTGAAGAAATCGAACGGCTTGCCAAGGACCGTGAAGACGAACGCTCGATCCTTAACCGTGCGACCTACAACCGCCTGAAAGACATGTTGATCGGTCAAGTTGCCGCAGCAGCGCCAAAGCCGATGAAAAAGGGTGACAAGATTGACGAGGCCAATCTGGCCGAAGTCGAGCGCTTTGAATGGTGGAAAATCGCGGTTGCGGATGACAAAGCTCAGGGCGACTTAGAGGCCGTCAAAACGCAGTATGACGATGCCGTTAAGCTGATCGTCGAGAAATTCGATGACCGCCGTGAAAAGCTGGAACGGGGTGACGAATTGTCGCCGGGCGTGCTGAAAATGGTCAAAGTCTTTGTCGCGGTAAAGCGCAAGCTGCAACCCGGCGACAAAATGGCCGGACGTCACGGGAACAAGGGTGTTATCTCGCGGATCTTGCCGCAAGAAGACATGCCGTTCTTGGCCGATGGTACGCCAGTTGATATCGTGTTGAATCCGCTTGGTGTGCCTTCGCGTATGAACGTCGGACAAATCTTTGAAACGCATCTTGGCTGGGCCGCGCGCGGTTTGGGTAAACAGATCGAGGCGGGACTTGAGGAATGGCGCGCTGCCAATCCGAACCCGTCTGCAGGGGCGCCGCCTGCGGCAATCCGTGACCGTTTGGCCGATATCTATGGTGATAATTATGCCAAGGAAATCGCCAGCCGTTCGGACGAAGCCATCATCGATTTGGCCGAACATCTGACCTTTGGTGTTCCGATGGGCACGCCCGTGTTCGATGGTGCGCGTGAGGCCGATGTTTCCTACATGCTGAACAAGGCTGGTCTGGACACATCGGGGCAAAGCGATCTGTTCGATGGCCGCACCGGTGACAAGTTCGACCGTAAGGTGACTGTTGGCTATATCTATATGCTGAAATTGCATCACTTGGTTGACGACAAGATCCACGCCCGTTCGATTGGGCCGTATTCGCTCGTCACGCAGCAGCCGCTGGGTGGTAAGGCGCAGTTCGGTGGTCAGCGCTTTGGTGAGATGGAGGTCTGGGCGCTGCAAGCGTACGGTGCTGCATACACCTTGCAAGAAATGCTGACGGTGAAGTCCGATGACGTTGTCGGCCGTACCAAGGTCTATGAAGCCATTGTTAAGGGCGACGATACCTTTGAAGCAGGCATTCCAGAGAGCTTTAACGTTCTCGTTAA